>JBKJPR010000220.1:0-8013 GCA_046594275.1 Sediminibacterium sp. | reverse complement strand
ACATTTTTCCTTTTTCTGTTCTTTTTCACGGATGAGTTTGGCAATCTCTTCTGCTACATACCGCGACCCATCTGTAGCGGAAGGATATATGTTAACCGGAATTTTTTCAAATGAATCGACCATGATCGCAGTGCGTTTAAAATTTTCGCGAAAATACACGCTCTTTTAAGCATGAAAAAGAAAATATCGATATCCGGGATCAGTTCAATACCGGCAATATGATTTTAGAGGCATTGTGGTATACACGTATAGTTGCTTTTTGAAAATCAGTATCTTTTGCATGGTAAATATCCAGGAATTTTTGCGGGTTCCTGTCAACCAGAGGGAACCAACTGCTTTGTACCTGGATCATGATCCGGTGGCCTTTTTTAAAACTGTGTGCCACATCAGGCAGTGTAAATTTAACCTGTGTAGGCTTACCGGGTATGAAGGGTTCGGGTTTTTCAAAACTGTTACGGAATTTGCCACGCATGACCTCGCCTCTTACTAGTAATTGGTACCCACCCATTTGGTAGCTGTTTGTATGCGTTTCAGGATACCTGAAATCATCAGGAAATACATCAATCAGTTTTACAACGAAATCCGCATCGGAAGAAGAGAGGCTGACCATAAGGTCAGCGATTACAGGACCACCAAGGGTTATATCGTCGGTTAATAGATCAGTTTTGAATACCAATACATCCGGCCTTCTCGCGGCAAAACGCTGATCATCGGTCATATATTCTTTTGTCCTGTCCAGGTGAACATCTTCGGCATAAGGAACCGGTTTGGAAGGGTCGCTTGTATATTCTGAATAGCCAGGCAACTCAACCGTTTTATTTTCTTTAAAACTGAGTGTCTCCTTGTTTTGCAGGTATATTTCCTGCGGTTTCATATTAGTGGGGGGCCATTGGGGTAACTGTTTCCATTCATTGGCGCCGCTAAAGAAGATATTGGCTTCTTTTACCTGCTGAGCCGATCCTTTGCCTTTAAGGTGATAATTAAAAAAAGGAAGTTCAATCGTTTGGCCGTACCATTCACTGGTATTGCTTCCGAACTGTACATTGCCCAGGTAACTGCCGTCCTTCGCTCCCCATTGGCCATGGTACCAGGGGCCCATAACGAGGCGGTTATCATTTTTCGCTTTGCTTTCAATGGCTTTATAGAGGTTCCATGCACCAAAACAATCTTCTGCGTCAAACAAGCCGCCCACAACCAGCGTAGCTATTCCGGGTGATATGTTTTGAACAAAGTTCCTGGTATTTCTTGCTTTCCACCAATCATCATAGTTAGGATGGGTCATAAGGTCTTTCCAAAATTCAATGCTGTCGCCCATGAGTTTGGTCAGATTGGGTAAAGCGCCTGTCCGCAGAAAGAATTCATAATTATCCTGAACGGGGTAGGTAAACCCGGTTGGGCCTTGTGTGGTAGGCTTTGGTCTGGGTTTGCCAAAGCCGGTATAAAAGCCAAAGGCATCCATCATCATAAAAGCCCCGTTGTGATGAAAATCATCACCTATGAACCATTCGGTTACAGGCGCCTGCGGACTAACTGCTTTTAAGGCGGGATGATTACTTAGCGCAGCCAGGGCTGCATAAAAGCCGGGATACGAGGTGCCGAATACGCCTACTTTATTATTATTGTTCTCAATATTTTTTACCAACCAGTCGATCGTGTCATATGAATCTGTTGATTCATCCGTTTCGTTGCCGGTTTTGTTGTTTTTGTAGGGACGCACGTCAACAAATTTTCCTTCGCTCATCCAGCGCCCGCGCACATCCTGCTGTACATAGATATAATTTTCTTTCCAGAAATATTTCCTGGGGCTGTTCCAGATGGCAGGAAATTTCCCCTCTCCATAAGGTGCGCAGGAGTAAGGTGTTCTGGTGATCAGGATCGGATGTTTTTCGCTTTTGTCTATAGGTGTATAAATGGCGGTGAATAATTTCACTCCATCCCGCATCGGAATGTATACTTCTTTTTTACTGTAATTGGACAGGATCCAGGTAGAATCGGTGTTTTGAGAAAGGCATACAAAGGGGATACCCCAGAGGAAAATGCTGATTATTTGTTTCATGGATGCAGTTTAGGTGGCTGAAAATAAAAAAGATTCCCTGTTACAGGAATCTTTTTATGAATTATTTGAAAGGATTTATCATCTAATCTACTTTTGTCAGTTTGATGATATTGGTTGGCAGATGAAGGTCTACCGGGGTACTTCCTGTATTTACCACTACATCACCCGAATTAATAAATCCTCTTTCTTTTAAAATATTGATCTGGTCATTAATGATGTCGTCCAGGCTGTCTTCCTCCGCATAATAAAAAGCACGCACACCCCAGCTTAAACTTAACTGGTTCACCAGGGTTTTTTCTTTGGTGAAAATATAGAGGGGAGAAGAAGGGCGGTAACTGCTCAGCATGAATGCGGTGTAACCGCTTTGTGTCATACCTATCAATGCCCGGGCTTCCACATCATCGGATATCTTACAGGCGTTGTAACAGATCGCATCGCTGTGAAAAGAAGGGGAGTGGGGCTGTGGTTTCAGGTCTTCGGAACGGTTATACCGGTATTCCTTTTTCTCCACTTCTGCAATGATCTTGCGCATGGTTTCTACCACTAAGGTGGGATGCTGGCCTGTAGCAGTTTCGCCACTCAGCATTACCGCATCGGCGCCTTCCAGTACCGCATTGGCAACGTCTGTGATTTCGCTCCGGTTTGGTTTCACACGGTCGATCATGCTTTCCATCATTTGCGTAGCCACGATAACGGGTTTGGCCCGGTGGATGCATTTACGGATCAGTTCTTTTTGTATCAGCGGGATCTGCTCTATCGGCAGTTCAACGCCCAGGTCACCTCGGGCCACCATGATGCCATCGCTTTCCAGGATAATATCGCGGATATTCAGCAGCGCTTCAGGCTTTTCAATTTTCGCGATGATCTTGGTCTTGCTTTTTTTCTCATTCAGTTTACTCCTCAGGCCCACGATATCTTTCACACTACGTACAAAACTCAGCGCCACCCAGTCAAGTTTCTGTTCAATCACAAATTCGAGGTCCACCAGGTCTTTGTCAGTAATAGCAGGTAAGGATATCTTGGTATCCGGAAGATTGATGCCTTTTTTGGATGATAAGATACCACCGAGCGTAACCAATACTTTAACATCGCCATTCTTTTCAATACTGGCCACTTTCACTTCTATCTTACCGTCATCGATCATGATAATGTTGCCGATGATTACATCGCCTGCAAGGTTAGGATAAGATACATATATTTTCTCGAGGTTACCGATGCATTTTTCATTGGTAAAGGTCAGTACATCACCCGCTTTTACTTCCAGTGCATTGTTCTCAATCTCACCCACGCGTAATTTGGGTCCCTGCAGGTCTCCAAGTATAGCAATATTGTAAGGTTCTGTTTTATTGATGTTACGGATATGTTCAATAATATTCAGTTTATCCTCATGACTGCCATGCGAAAAGTTGAGGCGGAAAACGTTCACACCTGCTTTTACCAAGGCCAGTAGTTTATCATACGTATCACAGGCAGGGCCCACCGTAGCTACGATCTTGGTACGATGGTTCACATGTGCAAGCCCTGCTTCTTTATCCATGTTCTTGTGCAGGTATTTATCGAGATTTTTTGACATTGTAATATGATTGGGGTATTTGGTTGTTAAAAAAATAATCTTTGTAACACTAACTGGCCAGAATCTTTACGATCTTGAACCAGTCGTCTGATATCTTTTGTTTGGCTTTGACAGCGGCGTTCAATGGCGTGTAATGTAATTTATTATTCAGTATGCCCACCATTACATTGAATTTGCCATTCAATAAACATTCTACAGCATGGTAACCCATCCGGCTGGCGATCAGCCTGTCTAAACAGCTTGGGGAGCCGCCCCGCTGTATATGCCCCAGGATACAAACCCGGGTATCTGCCTGCGGCAGTCTTTGTTTAATAATGGCGGCGATCTCATTGGCTCCGCCAAATTCATCCCCTTCCGCAACAACGATCAGGTTTACTAATTTTCTCCGTTTTTCTTTTTCTGTTAAGGAGGCGATCAGTTCTTCAATATCGGTCTTCGTTTCCGGTATCAAAATATTTTCTGCGCCTGTGGCGATTCCGCTGTGCAGGGCGATATAACCTGCATCGCGACCCATTACTTCCACTATGAACAGGCGGTCATGTGCATCGGCTGTATCCCGGATCTTGTCGATAGCTTCGACTGCTGTATTCACTGCAGTGTCAAAACCAATGGTGAAATCACTACCGGCAATATCTTTATCTATGGTGCCAGGCAGACCTATACAGGGTATATCAAATTCGTTGCTGAATTTTTGGGCGCCACGGAAACTGCCATCACCACCAATGATCACTAAAGAATCGATACCTCTTTTCTTCAGGTTTTCGTACGCCTTTTTACGGCCTTCGTATTCGTAAAATTCTTTACTCCGCGCAGTTTTGAGGATGGTGCCACCGCGCTGGATAATATTGGCAACTGACCGGGAGTTCATTTGAAAGATATCATCTTCGATCATTCCGCTGTAACCGCGCATGACGCCGAAAATTTCCAATCCATGATAAATTCCTGTTCTTACTACAGCCCGAATGGCGGCGTTCATACCCGGTGAGTCGCCCCCGGAAGTAAGGACACCGATCTTAGTAACTTGTTTTGCAGACATTGTAATTAGGCAATTCTTCTTTAAAGCATGAAATATTAATGACCGGGCAATCGGAAAGCGGTGTATATAAACTATACAAGTTCCAAAAATAAGCATTTGAAAATAAATGCCAATTTCTGTTACTGATTTGTATGTTTTGCCTATGGGTAAATTGTGAATATTCTTTGACAGAGCCAGATGATTTCGGCGGCCATCCTTTCGTGTAAAGGGGTTGCCGTTATTAAGCACTTTATAAAAATGGTGAATCCAATATTAAAAATATGATTTATTGCATAATCTGCTAACAGTTGTTAGCAAATAGTGAGTGGTGAGTTGTCAGTAGTGAGTATATAATTTCAAGGGTAGGAAAATTTCTGCTATCATACATCTTGCACTGCCGCCTCCATTGGTTTCGATGGTAGTGATATCGGAATGGATGATGGGATTGAATTGTTCGATCGCCTGGATATCTAAGGGCTTTAAACTATGATATGCCTGTGTTGACATTACCAGAAATTTTTCCCCAACTGCATTATGCACCTGTAACATATTTCCTGCAAAATGATTCATCTGTGCCAGGCTGATTTCTATAATCTGTTTACCGGTTTGGTTAATAGTGTTAACTACAGCTTCTTTTTCTGCTGGATAGCTAATGCTGTCCAGGCAAATCACCACATATTCATCTGCTACACACATCATCACATTCGTGTGGTAAATAGGTTGGTTCTTATTATCAACTGAAGTAAAACTGGCAGCGCGGTAATTCAATCTGTCACAAAATTCCTGCAATAATTTTTTATCTGTGCGTGGGGATAAACAGGCATAGGCAATTTTGTTATCCCTGTCAAGTACCATGCTTCCTGTTCCCTCAAGGAAAACCTGGTCGGCCTCATGGGAGCTCAGGTCTATGGTTTGCTGTATGCAGAATTTTCGTCCAATCGCATCCAGCACATGCTGTTTTCTTTCCAGCCGCCTGTTAATCGCGAACATGGGGTAGAGGCAAACCGTTCCATCGCTGTGAAAAGATACCCAGTTATTGGGAAAAACAGAATCGGGAGTATGTGGATCAGGGGTGTCTTCAATTACGGTTACATCCATTCCATGGCTCCGGAGCAAGGCGATAAAGTTTTCAAATTCCGTTAAAGCCTTTTCCTGCACAGCAGTATCTTCCGCTCTTAGTTGGAAACTATTGTTCACTGCAGTTTCTGCATTAAAGTCAAACTTTACGGGTTTGATCATTAATAAGTGAGAAGTGTGCTGCATATTTAAGTGTTTGTGTATTCGCAATTAGCTTTTTACTGATTATTTGCTTACCGGTTCGCGCCACAAAGGCATACTCATGCAATGAAACCCCCCTCTTGCTCTTGATAATTCTGCAGAAGGCATCAGTATAAGCGTGTCCGTTATAGTATCTACATTCATGGCGCCGGATTCCAGTTGCGCAAGCAGATCCTTTACATGAATGATCGTAAAACCGGCATTTTTAAACGCTTCCGTAGTTTTGTCATTCCGGTCATACCCCAGAACAACGCCTTCTTTCAGGGCAAGCAGGTTACAGGAATCCGTCCATTGCTCCCGGGCATTATAAGGGAACTCATTATTACCTGAGTAGATAAACCGGACCTCATTTTCGCAATGCAGGTCTGTTTTGCTGATATCCACCAGCAGGTCTTCCAGGTTATCAAAAGCAACGGGGTTATCCGGACATTTTTTGTGGAACTGTAATATTTTGATCTTCTCTTCTTTCTTAATCTCAAGTATCCGTTCAATGGCATTTTCATCGCCTTTCTTCACTGCTTTCCGCGAAAAATTACCCAGCATTACCCATACATCTTTTTTTACCTGTGTGAAAACGGTATCGATATGCATATAGTCCCTTTTCTTTGGGATTTTTACAATGGTCACTTTATCCATTAATCCTTTTTCGAAGATGGTATTAGTGATACGGACAGCCGCTTCAGAAGAAGTTCTTTCACTCACACCCACCAGTAAATGGTTCTCACTCACCACCATTATATCGCCGCCTTCCAGTGTGATCTTGCGATCATCGTCTTCCTTCGGCATTAAGAAACTGTGATTGGAATCGGCCAGTTCAATGATATTATTCTTGTAATCCTTAAACAAAGGGTGATGAAAGAAAATATACTTAGCCAGCAAAGCTTCACGGGTACGCGCCTTCTTAGCGGGTTTGTTCAGCAGTACATGATCTTTAATGGTAATGCCGATATCGCGGGTAAAAATAAAATTAGGGATGGGTGCGAATAATAATTCTTTGGCATTGGATGTTCCGGAGATAAAGGTTTTCGCGAGTTCAACGGGGGAGTATAGCTGAAGTTCATTCTGTACCTGGTAGGTACAACCTTCAATAGCCGATACTGAGGCCACTAATTTTGAATGGATGTCGTGATCCTCCAACACTTCAGCCAGTAACCACTGGAGCTCTACCACTTTATCCGAACGGTAAAAGTCTTTGCTTTCGGGTTTGTAAAAGCTGCGTTCGGCTTTTTCAGCATCAATGTCCGCCAGTTTGCCTTTTATTTTAGCAGGGTCCAGGAAGTAGAGAAGAACCTTGGTATAGTAGTCGTATTCGTCTTTCCGGATAGTATCCAGGTGTACAATATCTTCAAATAACCAGTCCTGCGCCTTGGAAGGAACCACTTTACCCAACCCGCTGTCGGGACTATGCACCAGTAAACGTTTTAAGGTGCCTATTTCAGAGCTGACAGATAATTTATTATCCATACAATATCAATTGAATTAAAAGTTGAGAGTCCGGGAATACAACCAGGGTACTTTGCTGCCGACTCAGTAGTCGGGCATTGAATTGAGGCCCCTGTACATCCACGCGAAATGGGCAGTTAATAATGATATCGTGGAGCAATGGTTCATAATGAGGGTGCAAATTACGATTTTCTTTCCAAAGGGCTATTTCCGCCAATGGTGCCTAAAACACTTATAATGGTGAACCGGACAAACATATCCTCGCTGTACCATTTTTCTGTTCTGGTTTTCCGTATAACTTGGGCATGGTCCTGCAACTGGTAAGCGAACTGTTTCATAGCTGCTTTGCTTTCCCAGATACTGAAGGTGGCCTGTTTCAGCCAGGGTACTTCACCAATACCGAGGGAACTGATAAAGCCATCAGCAGTGGCCATCCGGTTCGCCACAGCCGCCACGTTTTTCCAGAAATCGTTAAGTTTACTCACACGTATCGTTGCTCTTGTCAATACCGCGATCATGCCTTCATAATCCGTTTGTTTTGGCAGGTCGCCAAAACATTCTTTACCATCCCAGGTACCGTGACCCTCAATAGGCTGAAGAACGAATGTGCAGACTTCGCAATGGAAAAACTTCCACCAGGAAGCAATA
>JBKJPR010000105.1:0-7972 GCA_046594275.1 Sediminibacterium sp. | reverse complement strand
ATATTGCTGCCCTGCAGCAAAAGCCCCGCCCAGTTGGTTGTAGTAAACCGTTTTGGGAGAATGTGCGGGAACATCCAATTCTTTGAAAAGGAGAGCAGAAATAATATCATTACAGGCAGCAGGCAAATGCAACCTATCATAACTGGAATGGTATGCCTTCCCTTATACCGCATGTTTTCTTGTATTTTTTATTGCTAAGATGAGTAACGTGAGAACGACTATCGTATATAGAACAGCAATTGCATAACCCTGTGGAATATCGTACAGGTTAAAGCGTTGCAGCTTACTGATAGCCAGTACTGAAATGGTTTGCGGATTAGAGCGCCCGAGTAGCAAGGGTATTTCATATGCGCCCAGTTTGAATATAAAGTAAAGCAAAAGAGTAGGAAGGCTTTTTTGTAATAATAATGGAATAGCAATGCGAAAAGTAAATTCTTTATGTGTTGCTCCTAGTGAACCGGCCAAAGCAGAGAAACTTTCCAGCCTTTCTGATTTGATAAGATTCGTATAGAGTAAAATGAAAATAGGGCAACTTAAAAAAGTTTGGGTGATGATGATACCTAATGCAAACCTGTCATTAATCAAATCGGGGAACTGGTTAATAGAAGTAATGACACCTGTTTGATAAGCTATTCTTGCGAGAAAGCCTGCACCGGATAAAAGCTGGAAGAAAAAAAATGCGGCTACCATAGATGGAAAGGCTAATGGCAGATATATGAAATAAGAAAGCGGCCCCATTGAAAAATATGTATGGTATTTCAGGGCCACCCACAAGGAAATAAGGATGCAAAGAATAATTGAAATACCCGAAATAAGCGCAGAGTATGCAAATGAAATCCATACCTCACTGCTATTAAACAGTTGTTGCCAGTAGCTGAAAGTAAACCCGGTATTCAATGTGCCAACAATACCAAAGCTATATAACAATGCGTAGCCTATACCCAATACAAGTGGTAATACTGCCAGGAATAGCAGCAATAATTTGGGCAACACTGTATAGAATTTAGTTTGTATCAATTAGCTTCAATTACTTTTTTTCTGAAATCATCCGCTATGCTGATCATGTACCGTGATTCTGTTTCTTTGATGGATTTTGCTTTCACTTCCGCCTCACTTAATCCGTATTGCAGTTTTGGCAACGCGTCATACGCATCCTGCCATTTTTTTTCTAATCTGCCATAATCAAATACCGGCGAACCTCCCCAAATAGTTATATTGCTTTTATTAATCTGCGCCTGCGGAGAAATAAGGTAATTACAGGCAACCATGGCTGCTGCTTTGTTGGTTGAATTAAATGGAATACCCAGATAGCTTGTATTCTGTATACTGCCTGCCTGTAAGATAAATCCTTTGGATGTTTTGGGAAATACACCTTCTGTCACTTTTCTATCTATCTCCGCTACACCGAACGCGAACGAAAAATTTACTTCTCCATTACCATACATCTGTGATATGGTTACACTACTTGAAGGGAAGGTCTCTCCCTTTTTCCAGAAGTATTTTTTGTTTTTATTGATAAAGTCCCAAAGCTGGGTGCTGTATTTTTGATACTTCGCCTCATCAAATTTTCCATCCAAAGCATTAATGCCGCCTGCCAGTTCTACTAACCAGGATTTTAACAAAGTCATCCCCAAGAAGTCCAGCGCCAGTGTAAATTTACCAGGGTTTTCTTTCCAGTAAATGGCAAAGTCGCGCATACTAACAGGTATTTTTTTTACTTTGGCACTATCACAAATGACACTGAAAAACGCTTTGCCCCATGGGGTTTCATACCCACCGATATCCTGTTGAAAATCATATTTAATGATGGGGTCATTGTAATCAATGTATTTTGAATTTGGCAGCTTATCCGCATAAGGCCCGTATAAACCCCCTATTTGCCTTAACTGGTAAAATGTTTCTCCGTTGATCCAGCAAAGATCTATTTCTCCTTTTTCTTTGCTGGCTTCTTTCTGGCTCATGATACTGCCAACGATATCTTTTCCCTGGCCTGCCACAATATTCAGCGTAATGCCATACTGCTGTTTTAACTCCTTTGCCACATATTCTTTCATGTAGGAGTTGGCTTTTATGTCGCCCTGGTACATCATCATGGTGATGGTTGTTTTTCTGGCTTTTGCTTCAATCTCATTCCATGATAATCCTGTTATATCACTATCGGTACGCTCTTTGTTTGCACAGGAGCTTATCACCAAAACCAACATCATTGTACAAAGGCAATAGCGCATGGGTACAT
Source organism: Sediminibacterium sp. (assembly GCA_046594275.1). Taxonomy (GTDB): domain Bacteria; phylum Bacteroidota; class Bacteroidia; order Chitinophagales; family Chitinophagaceae; genus Sediminibacterium. The sequence goes on along the minus strand of JBKJPR010000105.1, from coordinate 5,736 downwards.
TCATTTTAATACAAGATCGGTTTTTAAAAATAGAGAAGGAATTTATGCCTCCTCTATTTCTTTCTTAAAATAAATATCGCACACCAAACTGGAACTGCCTGGGTGGTGCCGAGCCGCGAATCGATAGGTTATTCAAACTGGCCGGTCCTATCTGTACCTGGTTATTACCTCCCCTGGCAGTGCTATAACCACTTAGGTTAACGGTATTGAAAAGGTTATAGATATCAGCCGATAATTCTAAAGTTGGTTTGTTGTTAATGCTGATTTTATACTTTGCCGAAAAATCGAAAGCAGTGGATGCAGGTAAACGGCCTGCACTATTGCGTCTTTCACCAGGCTGGTAATCAGATGGGCCCGCTCCGGCATAGGCATTTTCGCCATTACCATTAAGGTCGGTAACTCCTCCGAACTTAGTAGCATCTGCATAACGCGTGATGGGTTGCCCGCTTTGGAAAAGAAGTGTGGGGGTTAAGGTCAGATTTTTGACGGCATACCAGGTAACCAGTCCGCTAAAAACATGCGAGCGGTCATTATCCCCATAATTGTATTCAGCATTCCAGTTGTTTGCGTCAGAGGCACGTACGTTAATACCTTCAGCATCCGTTTTAAAACTTGATAAAGTATAGGAGAAGCGATATGAAATATTATCATTCAATCCCCTGGCTTTCTGAAGCACAAAATTAGCGGCGGTATACCTGGCTTTACCTTTTGTTTCAGTCATGAAAACATCACGGGCAATGCCCCTGATAGATTGTCCCCCAATGATCGCTTCAAACTGTCCATTTACTGTTTGAATAGGAACCGGTCGTGTAAGATTCGCTGCTACCGTAGTTCTTACAGTTGCAGTGGAAGGGTCGTTTAAGGGATAAGCTGATGCGCTGTTCAGGTTAGTAATCCTGAATAAATTTTCTGTACGCGTATGAACGACATCTACTGAGAAAATAATTTCATCATCTACTTTATGCTGATATCCAATGGTAAATTGGTGTGAGTAGGGATTTTGATAACCATTGGGGTTTTTTATCCTGTAATTAGCTGCGGATTGTAAAGCCCGGTTTCCCTGCGCCTGTTCTGCAGAAAGACCCTGCAGATATGCCGGTGTAGAACCCTGGTCAAAAAAGGCTTTCAGATTCCCGGGATGCGTGATTTTGTCAAGATCTGCATTAGGGTTTAATATGCCCAGCCGCTGTAGCTCAGCCAACTGTCTTTTAAAATTGACCGAGTTATTACTGAATTGCAAGTTATCACTGGTTACAGAATATTTGATCTTATCATAAAAAATACCATATCCACCCCTGATTACATTCTTATCATCTAATTTATAGTTGAAACTTGTTCTGGGCGCCAGGTTATTGTAGTCGCCTTTATTACCACCGGCTTTTGATAAATTATCATAATCGTACCGAAGACCCAGGCCGATATTCAGTTTTTCGTTTACCGCAATATTATCTTCCACATAAATATTATAAACATTCTGTGTTGTACCAAAAACAGATTTGTCGAGATCTACCAGATAATTAATGACCTGCACATTAGACGGGATATCCTGAATGTCTAGTTTAGATCCTATATTTTTCGCTTTAATGGCATCAAGCTGGGCCTGTGTCAAACGAACAGTATAAAAACCATTTGAATTGCCGGCACCTAATAACGAGAAGCTGGAACTGGTGAATTCTACACCTGTTTTAAACGTGTGCTTTCCGGTTACATATTTGAATTTCTGCTGGAACTGGTGGGTATGCTCAAAGTCATCAAAAATATAATTGATCGGACCAATATTGGCAATCACGATGCCATCGGGCCCCTGTACATTGGCACCCGGTTTACCAATATTCTGGTTATCCCTGTAATTCCAGCGAAAAAAAGATAACTGGTAATTGGTTTCTGCGCTCAGTTTATTTGTTAGTTTGTATTCATTCTTGAAAGCAATCAGGTAGGTCCTGTTCTTTTGCGTAGAACCAGCCGAGGGAAACAATGTTCCGCCTGTTATACCGCCCCCCTGGGCATCAATATTAAATGAACCAATATTAACCCTAAGGCTTGAATGGAAATTAGGTTTCCAGTACTGATCCAACTTACCAGATAGGTAGGTTAAACTGTTTCTTCCCCTAACCGTTTCATTGATACCTAATTGCGGAACATTTAATAAATTATCCTTGATATCAAAAGTCTGCTCAAAATTCAGGTAGTAAAATGTTTTATTTTTTTTGATGGCACCTCCAAATCCAACGCCCAGTTGCTGGCGCTGAAAACCGTCTTTTACAGGGTTACCATAAAGGTCGAGGCCAGCGAAAGAAGACTTACTATCGATAATCTTGCCGGGCCTTGTAACATAAAAGACCTCGCCGGAAAATTTATTGGTACCGGACCTTGTGGAAAGGTTAACAATACCGTTGCTGGTATTACCATATTCTACTGAATAGTTATTGGTAAAAACGGTAAGGTTTTCAGTAAAACCAAATGGCGTATTAAATTTTACATTACCTAAAAACCGTTCATTATTATCCATACCATCAATCAGGTAATTGGTATAGATACCACTTAAGCCATTTATAGCAACATTGGGGGCTTCATTGTAACCAAGGGCAGATAAGGTAAGGTTTGGTAACCGGTATAAACTTTTTGTTACATCCCTTCCTTCAATGGGTAAAGATTCAATTTCCGTCTTTGTAATAAAAGAAGAAACGGTGGCATCTGACTTATTGAGTATAATTCTTTTGCCAGATCTTACCGTAACATCATTCAGATCAGAAAAACTAATAGGGGTTAGATAGATGGTAGAAAATAAGTTATTCTTCGCTACCTGTACCTCCTCATTCAGGGCAAAGTATCTTGTACTCTCTTTTGCCGTTAAAGTGTATTTCCCATACTCGGGCAGGTTTTGGAAGCGTGCAATACCTTTTTCATCTGTTACGGATGTGAACGCCGCTTTTGTTTTGTTATTGGTGAGTATAAGATTAAAACCTGATGCTCCTTTTTCCTGTAATCCATCGAGCATTTTTATTTTGAATTCGATTTGTGCATATGTATTTTGAAACAGGCATATAATAATGCCCAAAAAGAAAAACTTTCTCATTGAGTGAGGGTTTAAACAGTTAATGATTGATAACTACTTGCCGAAAGAAAGTGCTGGAGGGGCTTTCAGGCTTGTGGAAGAAACCGGTGGAACAAACAAATGAATGAAAGAAGAAAGAATGTCTTCTTTTAACATTGTCAGAAGCTGACAGATAAATCTGAAACAGGAATCATTCAATAAAGCCACTAATCCAGTAGTATTATATATTGAAACGTGCTGATGAAAATCACCCAATCGCTGTAATATCGTGATATCAACTACAAGCTCCGAAGCATAATTTTTTATATTATCACACAATTGATAAGACTGCCACACTAACTTTTCAAACTGATGCTGTATAAATGCTTTTTTATTAAGAGCGATCAGGTAAGTCCCGCCACGCAGATCAGGCCCTATGATCAATGGGGACCTTTGTAATTGACTGTAAGCGTATAAAATAGTTCCCGTATTCAACCTGGGACAGTCCGTTCCAATAGCAATCACATTCTCATACCCCCTGCTGAATACTTCGGAAAAAGCGTTGCTTAATTTCTGACCAAAATTGTCGCCTTTTTGATGTTCTGAATCAATAACAATAACCGGTAATCCTGTTGCATTGGCTTTTTGGATGGTTTGATTGATTAGCATTTCCGCCAACCTAAGCCCGTATGGATAAAGGCTTCCCCGAAGCCATTTTTTGGATAAGACTTCCTGTTCGGCAGTGCGGGTGAATACCAGTATTGCTGTGTTGGTTTTCAGTGGTATTAAATTATATATTAAAAGATACGTTAAATTTTGGTTTTTGGATCTTCCTGTTTATTGAATTTTAAGAAAAGAACAGAAAAAGTTATACGAATGAGCACCTTACTATTTATCGGCACGTATACGTTCTAAGAAATAGACTGAGGAGTGAAAAGTAGATCGCTTAAAATAGTATACCCATCACTGTAAATAAAATGGGTTAGGGTAAGCAAAATGGCCGGTTGATTCGGTTTATAGATACCCTTCGGATCATATGCGTATGTCAATTGCATTTGCTGGCTGGTTTGTTGTTCTGGCTTCTTACAGGATACTGCTGCGAAAAGGATAATTGGCAATGTAAGGAAAGCGTTAATTGGTTTGAGTCTCGTTGTCTCTCATTTTATCAAATTTGAAGAAACTTCACTTTCCTGATCTTCGCAGTTTTTCACCTTCTGTTCTCGCCGGGTGCAACGTAGTATTCCTGTTCAACTTAAGCTGTTGTTGTTTTTCAGGAGAAGAATTTTCAGGGGCCTTGCCAAAGCGTAGCCACCACGCTCTAAGTCCCGTTTTAATTTCACTCCAAAAATGCGCCGGTTGTTGATAGCCATACGCACGATACTTACCCGGTAGCACTTTTCCCTTTGCTTCCACAAATTTTTCAAACTGGCGAACCCAGTTCTCAAACTTAATCATATACGCAACGTTATCAACTAGATGCTCAGATTGGTTCTCACTGTATTTTTTTCCGACACCGCTATCCGCATATTCCCACAACGCTTCAGGAACTTCAATTCCCCCATACCGGCATTGCCAGACCAAAGGGGCATACGCCTGTCGCATATCTTCAAAAGGTTCGGCATTGCCATCAAAATAATCTTTGTGCCGCAATATTTTGGGAACATTGTTTTCATCCATTTCATCTCCTCCCTGGTCTCCATAACAAAAAAATGCCGCAGTTCTGCCTTCGAGATGATTTATACTAAGTTCCTTCCAAAGTTCTGTGTGTTCCAACAACATGGCCTTCTCAGGATCTTTATGATCAATCAGGGTTTCATCAGGATTGCCCCCATTCATACACACCATCCTGTCAAACATCAATTTAAGGTTACTGGTTGGCGCATACCAATTAACAGGCCCAATAATGGCCCATGCATCTGCCATATCTAACCGGGCATAGAGATCAGCATTCCACATAAAATCAGGTTCTGCGTGGCTGTTCTTTTTATAACAATTACATGGCCACACGCATAAGGCCATAGAAGTTGACACGCACGCGTTACAACTTTGTATATGTGCCCTGCCATAAGCATTACTAAGGTCTTCGTAATCAATTTCCCATTTTTGGGGTAATAGATCGGCCATTTTCAGCATCAACATCCTCGCCTTACTATCCACGCCGGGACAGTTGTACTGTTTTCGTGCCGAGCCTGCAATAAGCAAGACCCTCAGCGGCCTTTGGACTATTGGAAGATCTGTATTTTTGTCGTTTGGCTTCATCTCTTAAAGATAACTATTTTTGCTACCACACCTTTTTACTGCCATCAGCCAGTTGCCTGAGAAATATACATTCGTATGCTTGAAATCTGGAAGTTCATAGAGAGATACTATACAATACTTGGCAGGCTATATCATGTAAACCCTGTTATTTTTCTGGGGATACATGTAGCGGCCACACCTGTTTTTATTTTTTGTATAACATGGCTCGTAAGCAATCACCGCAGGAAAAAAAATATTGTTTTCCCGTTGGTGATTATGACACTGGTCTTTAATGCCGCGAATATTTACCTGATTGTCTTCGGTCGGAATATACCATGGTATATCTATGCAATACTATTGGCCTCCACGCTTGTAAGTGGTTATTTCTCTTACCGGAAAATAAAAAGAAAAATACAGAACTAACGGAGACGAAGTGAGTATAAGCATTAAATTTTAGCCATTAG
>JBKJPR010000499.1:0-2904 GCA_046594275.1 Sediminibacterium sp. | reverse complement strand
TGCCTGGGCCAAAGCATTTTGCAGCGCGGTGTTCACATTTTCATAAGTATGTCCGGTAAGATGATAACTATTTGCTCTTAGTTGCAAGCTTTTTTCATCCAGCGCGCGGGGTATCTGGGCTTTGGTAAAATAGTAAGTTGCCTGCTTCGGCAAAAGTTCCAGCACTTTGTCGATCTCTTTATCCTTCACCATGCCTATTACAATGTGCAGATGATAGTAATCTGATAACTCAAGCTGTTTTTTTATTTCCGCCATTCCATCCACGTTATGACCTACGTCTAAAATTACGGTAGGATTATAGCGTATCACTTCCCATCTCCCGTGTAAGCCTGTCAGGCGTTTCACATGCGGCAAAGCTTTTTTGATGATCTCATTGCCAGTGCGCCATCCTTTCAATTCTAACTGGTGGGCCGATTCGAGTACGGTTAGCAGGTTTTTGGTTTGATAGAGCCCTGGAAGATCAAGATGGTAAGTATGGTGTGCATCATGTATTTTATCGGCTACTTCAACAGATAATTGATGGTGTTCATATTGCCAGCCAACTATATGTCTTTTTTCCTGCGCGAAAAAAATCTGCGAATCTGTGGCTTTATTCTCAAAAATATTTTTGGTTTCGGCAATCACTTCGCCAATTACCACGGACACACCGGTTTTTATAATCCCCGCTTTTTCACCGGCAATTTCAGCGAGTGTATTGCCAAGCATATTCATATGGTCATAACCGATATTGGTGATGATGCTTAACTCGGGCGTAATAATATTTGTGCTGTCAAGCCGGCCACCCAGTCCCACTTCAATAACCGCGATATCCACTTTCTGACTGGCAAAATACTCGAAGGCCATGGCCACAGTGATCTCGAAGAATGAAGGCTCGATCTCATCAATGAGTGATTGGATACGCTGTGTAAAATCAATCACAAATTGTTCTTCGCACCATTGACCGTTTATTTTAATTCTTTCCCTGAAATCTTTTAAGTGTGGCGAAGTGTAGAGTCCTGTTTTATAGCCCGCGGTCTGCAGGATCGCCGCCAGCATATGGCTGGTTGACCCCTTGCCATTGGTACCTGCAATATGTATGGATTTGAATTGATGGTGCGGATTGCCCAATGCCTCACATAAACGGATGGTATTGGTAAGGTCCTTCTTAAAAGCCACTGCGCCAATGCGGCTGAACATGGGCAGCTTGTGAAAAAGATAATCTACGGTTTCCTGGTAAGTCATAATCTGCTGCAAATATGCAACAATAATTATCCGCGCAGTTTGAAATTGAACACCAATGTGCCGGTTTGTTCATCGGTATTGCCGCTATTGAGTTTAAGGCTACGCGCTTTACGCAATGCAATGCCCCGTATATTCTGATTGGTGGTGGTGGTGCCACGTTGGTTAACAACGGCCATGGTTACATTGCCAATCCTGTCAACAGTGATATCAACCGCCACTTTCGCATTCTCATTAAAATCGTCTTCAAATGAAGGCAGCCTGGTGATTCTTCTGCCATCCAGCCCGCTCCGTATGCTTACCCCGCTGTTCCCTCCATTTCCACCATTACCACTCGCCGCATTGCCCTTGTAGCTATCCGAATTAGGATTACCGTTCGGGTTACCCTGATCGCCTTTACCGCCTGCAATGCCCTGGTTCTTCACTCCATTATAGCTATCCGCCCTGTTACCACTCGACGTTGTACTGGTTCCTCCTTTAAAAACAGCTTTTGGTTTCGGCGGTGTTGGGGTAGGATTGGTTACAGTGGTGGGGGTAGGTTTTTTAACAGCAGCGGGCGGGGTTGTCACAGGTTTGATAATAGCCTTTGCTTTCTCTTTATTTACAGCAGGCGCTTCACCGTCTGCATATTCATCGGTATTGATCTTAGGTTGGTTGGCAGGCTGCTGTATACTGCGGGCAGTGGCACTTTTCACATCCTCGTTTGCGGAAGGTTCCCCGGGAGCCTGTGGGGCTATATCACCCAGCCCTGTTTCACTATTGCCCAGGTTTACTTCTATCCCTTCCCCAAAATCGGGTGGCGGTATCTGTGGCAGGGTCCATTGTAAAAAAAAGAAAAGCACTAACAGTAATATGCAGATGATACCTGTATAAACTGTAGCTCTTACATTTTTTTCTCTTTCAAAAGAGGCTGACATGGACTGGTAATTGGTCATATCAAATGTACATGGATAATGGATGATAAAATTTGATGTTGAAAATTACATCGATACCAGCAGCGTAATCCACGTTGGGGTATAAATAAAGGTTAAGATTGAATGATGTTAAAAAGGTTAAAGGGAATGACTTACTTTAACTATTTTAACCATGCTTGAAAAACACATCATATCCAAACCGCAGCAAAGTAGCGGTAATAATCAGCAGGAAGAAAATGCGGATGAATCTATTGCCTTTGGCGATCGCGAGTCTTGCACCCAGTATCGCTCCAAGACTGTTGCAGATAGCCATGGATATGGCAATACTCCATAGAATAGTTCCTTTGAAAACAAAGAGGAGGATGGAACCAAGGTTCGTGGAAAGATTGACCAATTTTGCGTTGGCGCTGGCATGTAGAAAATCAAGGCCTAAAACAGTAATAAAAGCCAGTATCAGGAAACTGCCTGCACCGGGCCCGATGAAGCCATCATAAAAACCTATGACCAGGCTGATGAGGAAAGCATACCCCATTTGCCTTTTGGGGGAATGCGTTTTTTCTGTATACTCACCAAAATTCTTCTTTGTATAAGTATAGACCGCCACCACAATGAGCACTATGAAAATGATGAGTTTCATATACCGGTTACTCACACGGGTAAGCAATTCTGAGCCGGCAAAAGCAGCAAAGAAAGCGGTTCCACACATCAGGGCGGCCTGTGGCCAGTTAATGGTGACTTTTCTTAAGTATTGGATCACAGCAAAGCCGGTTCC
>JBKJPR010000442.1:0-2543 GCA_046594275.1 Sediminibacterium sp. | reverse complement strand
GGCAGTTTACTTTTTGCAGAAGATGGCAGCACTTATATTGATGCCATCAGTAGCTGGTGGGTGAATTTGCATGGCCATGCACACCCGTATATTGCTGAAAAGATCTACCGGCAGGCGCTGCAACTGGAACAGGTGATCTTTGCAGGTTTTACGCATGAACCTGCTGTGAAACTCGCAGAAAGACTTTTACCGATCCTGCCAGGCAATTTCAGCCGGGTGTTCTATAGCGATAATGGATCAACAGCTACAGAAGTAGCGTTAAAAATGTCTATCCAGTATTGGTGGAACAAGGGTAAAACTGAACGTAAAAAAATACTCGCTTTTACCAATGCTTATCATGGCGATACATTTGGCGCGATGAGTGTGAGTGACCGGAGTGTTTTTACGCTGGCATTCCACGACCTGCTATTTGAAGTGATCTTTATTGATACGCCTACAGAAGAAAATATAAGTGATAGTACAGCGATCATTCACCGGCACAGCCATGAAATTGCCGCCTTTATCTATGAACCATTGGTGCAGGGCGCAGGCGGTATGAAGATGTATGATGCAGTGCTTATGAATGAATTACTGAATACCGTGAAACAGGCAGACATCATTTGCATTGCCGACGAAGTAATGACCGGCTTTGGAAGAACCGGAAGATTCTTTGCCAGTGAATACATGAACAAAAAGCCGGATATCATCTGCCTGAGCAAGGGGTTGACAGGTGGCACTATGGCGTTGGGGGTAACTGCCTGCACAGACAGGATTTACCAGGCTTATGTTGAAGATGACACATTGAAAACTTTTTATCACGGGCACTCCTTTACGGCTAATCCTTTAGCCTGCACAGCGGCTTTGGCCAGCCTGGACTTACTGGAAAAAGAAAGCTGCTTACAAAAAATTGAATGGATCACCGAATCAAATAAAAAATTCATAGATCAGTTAGAGAAAGGCGACTGGAACATCAAGAACCTGAGAACTTCAGGCACTTTACTTGCATTTGAGATCATACAGGAGAAAGATGGATACCTAAATAATATCAGCGCTGTTATTACCCAAATGTTGATGAAGCAAGGCGTGTACCTGAGGCCATTAGGCAATACTGTGTATATAATGCCTCCTTATTGTGTTACAGACGATGAATTACAAAAGATATATAGCTGCATCATAAACATACTCATGCAATTGAAAAATGCCTGAACACTTATTTTTTTTCGACAAGTGATTTGAGGCTGTTCAGATTTTTTTCCATCCTGGGACCAAGGATTTTATCATTCATCATAGATCCCAGTTTCTCCCAGGGGTACCATTTTAATTTTTGCTCAAACTGCCACTGAACAACCGTTACTTTTTGCGAACTATCTCCGATCAGGCGAAGTGTACTGGTTTGTGGATGACCATTCCGGGTGATCCACGAAGAAATAATGGCCGAATCAGAAATATGTGTAATCCTTACAGATGTTCCGCCCAGGTCCGCGTTGACAGGAGAATAAATTGTAACGGATGTATCCTGCATTCCTTCTATCCATTCCTTCCACCTACGGATATCACTTACATAGGGAAGAACCAAATGCCGTGGGGCATTCACATTCACCGCCCTGGACACCAATACCATTGATGGCAATAAAGCTCCCAGCAAAGTAGCCAGTACAAAAAGAAGTACTATGCTAATCACAGCTAATCTGATCAATTTCATACACTATTCCCACTTAAAGGTTTTAAAAGCCACTGCATACACGACCACTGTCCATATACCGAGGATACCTATTTCTTTTCCGCAACTGGCAAGACTAGCGCCTTCAAATGCGATGCTACGCATTGCATTATTAAAATGTGTAAGGGGAAGCACCCGGCAGATCGGTTGCAGCCACGAAGGAAATGCCTCAATGGAAAAGAAAGTACCGGCCAATAAAAATTGTGGCAAGGTAATCAGGTTTGCAAAAGGAGGAATAGAGCTTTCGTTTTTTGCCACACTACTAACGATGAATCCAAAACCCATAAATAGGATAAGTGCAAGGAAACTGAGTAACATGATCTCGAGGAAAGTCTGGATACCATGAACCAGCGTGTATTTAAAGAGAAAATGGCCCACGCCGATGATAATAATGGCTGTCATCATTTGAAATATCACGCGGCTGAGCGCCTCTCCCAATACAATATAGGAACGCTTGATGGGTGTGGCATAAAATCTTTTCAACACCAGTTGCTGGCGAAGATTAAAGAATAAAAAAGCTACCCCGAAAACCCCTGAACTTAATAATGAAAAACCCAACTGGCCAGGCAAAATAAAATCAATGGTACGGTAAATACGCCCGGGTATCTTTTCGATGGTATTGCTGATCGTCGCAATAGTTGGGGTACCGGTGTAATTTTTCTGATTAATACCGGCAATCACCGCATTCAATATGGATTGTAATACCTGGATATTTTGCGGGTTCACTGCTTCGGAACTGGTAAGACTGATATGATACGGTGGGTTGGACAGTCCCGATTTCTGGATATTGATGATTGCAGTGATCCTGCCTTTTTCCAGGTCCTCCCTTACTTCCACATTTGTT
>JBKJPR010000051.1:0-4464 GCA_046594275.1 Sediminibacterium sp. | reverse complement strand
ATAATCCTGGTAGCTTCCAGCCCATCCATTTCAGGCATCTGTACATCCATCAGTACCAGATCATAATTTTTCAGGCCTGTTGCATACACTGCCTCCTGCCCGTTCTGAACAATATCGGCCCTATATCCCATTTTAGCGAGCATATGTGTGATGATCTTTTGATTAACCAGGTTATCCTCCGCAATTAGAATATACAATGGGTTGTCCGCTGCAACCCCTGTTGTAATTTTTTGATCAGCAGATTGATTTTCTTTGAGGGGTGTTTTGCGGTGTTTCCGGAGACTGTTGATCACATGGGTGTTCAGGATATGTTGTTTGATAGGCTTCGTTAAAATAGAACTGAAAAGATCCAAATACTCATCTTTGCGTTCATCGCCGAATGAACTTAAAAGAATGATCGGGATACCGATGAATTTTTCGCGTATTGCCCGGGCCAGGGTAATACCATCCATACCCGGCATCTGCATATCTGTGATAACAAGATCAAAGTGCCGCTGTTGTGCCATTAACTGCAGGGCCTGCTCCCCTGAACTGGCCAGAACCGGTACAAATTTCCATAGTTCCAGTTGTGTTTTCAGGATATTACGGTTCGTCAGGTTATCGTCTACGATCAAAATATATTTTCCTTCCAGTCCTTCCATATTATAGTGTACATAAGTTGGTAAAGTATTCACACCTGCCCTTGTCAGTATAGTAAATGCAAAGGTAGAACCTTCATTCAATTTACTTTCCACGGTAAAGCTTCCCCCCATTAAGGCAACGAGTTTATCAGAGATGGCCAATCCTAACCCCGTACCACCATATTTTCGCGTAGTGGAGGAATCCACCTGTGAAAAAGATTTGAATAACCGCTCCTGTTTATCAGGCTCAATCCCTATACCCGTATCCCTTACTTCAAACCCCAATTCCAATTCGCCTCCGGGTACGGAATTCAGCAAACGTACGCCTAAAAATATTTCTCCGCGTTCTGTAAATTTCAAAGCATTACTTACCAGATTTAACAAAACCTGCCGTAGGCGGAGCTGATCACCCACAATCTGCGAAGGAATACCTGCATCTATCTGGTATACGAGATCGAGGCCCATCTGGGCTGCTTTGGTGGCAAATATATCCAGGGCATCTTCGATACAGTTCCGCAGGTCAAAATCATTATTCTCGAGTTCCATTTTACCAGAGCCGATCTTGGAATAATCAAGAATATCATTGATCACATGCATAAGGCCATCCCCGCAGGTACGGATAGTATCTGTGTATTCTTTTTGTTCAGGGGTCAGTTGTGTCTGGGCCAGCAAAGAGGCCATACCGATTACACCGTTCATGGGTGTTCGTATCTCATGACTCATTATTGCCAGGAATGCACCCTTGGCTTTATTTGCTTCCTCGGCTTCGTGCCTGGCTTCTTTTTCTTCTTCAGTCAACTGCTCCAGCCTTTCGGTTCTTTCCTGTACCAGTTGTTCCAGCTTATTCTTTTGTGTTTGAATGGTGTTCATACGGTACCGGTAAAAGCTGATCACCGCACCGATAATGCTTAACGCTACGATCAGTTTAAACCACCAGGTAAGCCAGAAAGGCGGAACAATGGTAAGTGTAAGGCTTACGATACGTGAGGACCACCCCCCGTTGTTATTTAATCCTTTGAGCCTGAAAACATATTTACCCGGGTCCAGGTTTGTATAAGTAGCCGTACGCCTGTTCCCTATATTATTCCAGTTTTTATCAAACCCCTCCAGCATATAAGCATATTGTTTTGTTTCGGGGTTCGAGTAATTAAGAGAGGCGAATTCAAATGAAATAACAGAATTCTTATACGGCAAACTGATCGCCTTTGTTTCTGTAATAGCCTGTTTCAATGGAGAAGGATCTTTCTCATCTTGGGCGATGGGCACTTCCTGGTTAAATACCTGGAAACTGGTGATCACAAGCGGAGGTTCAAATCCATTATCGCGGATACTGTCCGGCGCAAATTCATTAAAACCGTTCACTCCACCAAAATACATCACTCCCAGGCGTGTGGTAATACTGGAATGCGCTTTGAACTCATTTGATTGCAAACCTTCAGACACATAGAAATTTTTAAACTTGCCTGTTTGCGGGGTGAACATCGATATGCCTTTATTGGTACTGAGCCATAAATTTCCTTTACCGTCTTCCTCAATGCCAAAGACGATATCATTCGGTAATCCATCCTTTGAAAGCCAGCTGGTAAATTGGTTGGTTTTGGTATCTAAACGGTTCAATCCACCCGACGTACCGATCCATAAGTATCCGCGGCTGTCCTCGAAAATACTATTGATGGTATTGTTGCTGAGGCTGTTCTTCCCTTCCTCATGAATAAACCGCGTAAAGTAATTGGTTTTTTTATCAAACCTGTTCAGCCCGTTATCATAGGTGCCTATCCACAAAAAATTCCTACTGTCAGCCAAAAGCGTTTGGATATTATTACTGCTGATACTATTGGCCTTTACAGGGCTGTTTTTATACCGTATGAACCGGTTGGTTTTTGCATCATATAAATTCAATCCGTCCCCATACGTCCCGATCCACATATCATTATCCCGGTCACGGATGATTGAGTACACATTGTTTCCGCTCACGCTGGAACTGTCGGAAGGGTCATTCCTAAAATGCCTGATTACTTTATGCGATTTATCAAAAACGGTTATCCCGTCTCCCCAGGTACCTGCCCAGATATTTTCTTTACTATCCTCCTCTACTGATAACACATAATTACCACAGATTGTGTTCTTATTGGAAGGATCATGCTGGAAATGGGTAAATAGGCCGGTCTTACGGTCAAGCAGGTTCAATCCCCCTCCATCCGTGGCCACCCATAGATTATTCTTAGTATCTTCCTTTAGGTAAAGCACATTATTATTGCTCAGGCTGTTGGGGTCAGAAGTATGTTTATAATGTGTAAACTTATTGGCATCCTTGCTAAACATATTGATACCACCACTATAGGTGCCCAACCAAATATTTCCATTGGTATCTTTATATACATAATCGATTGAGTTACTGGTAAGGCTGCTATTATCAATATCATCATGCCGGTAATTGCTGAAAGTTTCTTTAACCGGGTCAAATACACTTAACCCTCCATTCTCGGTCCCAATCCAAAGCAAATGGTTATTATCTTCTGCTATGGAAAAAACCACATTATGCGCAAGGCTGTTCTTATTATTCGGATCATTTTTAAAATGCCGGAAGGTTCCTGTATTGGCTTCAAACAGGTCTAAACCGCCACCCCTTGTACATATCCACAAACGGCGTTGATGGTCCTCGAAAATACTGAGTATCTTATTACTGGCGAGTGATCTGCTGTCTCTCTCATTATGCTGGAAGCCTGTGAATATTTTTTTTTGCCTGTCGAATTGCAGGAGGCCCGCACTACCGGTGCCGATCCATAACTGGTGACGGGAATCTTCAAAAACCGTATTCACTTCGTTATCAGGTATACTTTTTGGATCGCTGTTATTATGAACATACCGGGTGGATTGCCCGGTGTTCCGATCGAACATATTCAATCCACCAGTCTGCGTTCCTATCCAGATATTACCCTGGCTATCCTCCACTACCGTTTTTAGAAAATCGTCTGAAATGGTTTTATTATCTTTTTTATTGTTGTTGTAATGCGTAAACCGGTTCTTCTCCCTGTCAAATTTATTCAGGCCACCTCCCCAGGTAGCAATCCAGATCGTACCCTTCGAATCTTCAAGGATATAGGTTATGAAATTATTGCTGAGGCTGTTAGCATCTCCTGCAATGTTTTTGTAGACAGTGAACTGGTAGCCGTCATATTTATTGAGGCCATCCCTTGTACCAAACCACATAAATCCGTGGCTATCCTGTAAAATAGAGGTTACATTACTTTGAGACAGCCCGGCATCCCTGTCAAGATGTAAAAACTTCAGTTGCTTTGGCTGGGAAAATATACTGCCACAAACGAAAACCAATAGTAGGGTATAATGACAAGATCGCATAGTAGGATTTATACTACAAATAACCTTAATAAAAAACAGGGCGGCACTAACAAATATCAGTAAAAGCATGTAGGAGACCCCATAAAATTTGTAGTTCAACCACCACACACATGGCTGCCCCTTCAATCCCGGGCATAGTAACGACCTACCATTATAGTTATTCGCTTATTTTTACTGCTATATGAAAAACTCCAATACGCTCAGAATATTGCTTTTACTATCCTTGTTTTTTTCAGGCAAGGTTTGGTCGCAATACAGAGTCATCGGTTACCTCCCGTTATATAGCCCTCAGTCTGCCGAGCTGGGAAAAGTTGCTTTTGAAAAGATCACCCACCTGAATCTTGCTTTTATCAACCCAGATTCGATGGGGTATTTTACGGTATCGCCCCGAATAGACAGTATTATAAAAACAGCACATACCCGGCAGGTTAAGGTATTGGCATCCATAGGCGGTGGCAATGCACCCATTTGGTGGACCCGTCTA
>JBKJPR010000046.1:0-9529 GCA_046594275.1 Sediminibacterium sp. | reverse complement strand
CGCCAATATTACCGGCCACTGCTACATGTTTTGGTTTCTTTGTTTTTGCCATAAAAATGAAAGTACGAAATAGGAGGTACGAAGTACGAAGAGAGGGGATTTTTTTTTGCAGAGGGGTGGGCAGTCAGTCAATTGTCAATGGTCAATAGTGAATTGTATTGCTATGGACTATATGTAATTCATCCCAATAGCCCCCCTTACCAGCTTAAGCGTTTCAACGGCGCTGGCCCTGGCCTTATTAGCTCCCTGGAGGATGATCCTGCCCAGCAGGGCCTTATCATTCTGTATATCAGCGGCTTTTTCACGGATCGGTTTTATGAACAGGGCCATATCTTCTGCCAGTTGTTTCTTCATATCCCCGTAACGGATAAGGCAGTTGCCAGTACTACTGGCATAAAAATCGGCTTCAAATTTTTTCAGGGTATCGGGTGAACTTACCAGGCGCATTAAAGTAAAAAGATTGTCAATATAGTCTGGTTTCACAGCATTGGGTTCTGCAGGGCCCTGGTCTGTTTTGGCTTTCATGATCTTTTTACGGATGGTTTCATCGTCGTCTGCCAGGTACAGGGTGGCCATCTGGTTTTCGCTTTTGCTCATCTTGCCCTTGCCATCTAAGCTAATAATACGTAACAATTCGCCACCATAATTAAAGGCATAGGGTAAAGGCAGCACCTCGCCATACCGGTAATTGAAACGCTCCGCAAAATTCCTGGCCATTTCCAGGTGTTGCTCCTGGTCCTTACCCACCGGCACTTTTACCGCACGGTGAATCAGTATATCTGCTGCCTGTAACACCGGGTAGGTGAGTAAACCCGCATTTACATTCTCCGGTTGTAAACGAACCTTCTCCTTGAACGTAACCGTCTTTTCCAATTCTCCTTTATAAGCCAGCATATTCAGGTAGAGATATAGCTCCGCAATTTCCGGTACATCGCTCTGAATGTATAGCGCCACTTTATCAGGGTCGAGGCCGCAGGCAATATTTTCTGCCAGTACCCGGTGTACGCTGTTCTGCAATTCTTTGGTATCGGGATGGGTGGTGAGGCTATGCCAGTTGGCCACAAAAAAGTAGCAGTTAAAAGTATCCTGCATACGCACATAATTACGCATAGCGCCGAAATAATTACCCAGGTGTAAAAATCCGGTGGGGCGGATACCACTGACAACAACCTCTTTTTCCATAAGGG
Organism: Sediminibacterium sp.; assembly: GCA_046594275.1. Lineage (GTDB taxonomy): Bacteria > Bacteroidota > Bacteroidia > Chitinophagales > Chitinophagaceae > Sediminibacterium. Next base: position 8,342 of record JBKJPR010000046.1, on the reverse strand, counting down.
GCGAAGATAATAGTAGTGAATGGTGAATGGTGAATAGTGAATAGCTTTTTTTGGATTTGTGCAGCTTTGTCTGGCGATTCTACTTAATATGAATTTGTGTATGGATATTTGTTGGAGTCAAGTAACTAATTCGTCAATCAGGTAATTGAATAAACCAATAAGACAGTAAACAAATAAGCCAATCCGCCTCCATATTATCTTCCCCCATCGAATACCTGAAGGGTGTTGGGCCACTTCGTGGGGATATGCTGAAAAAGGAACTGAACATCTTTACCTTTTCCGACCTGCTCGAGCATTACCCCAACCGCCATATCGATAAAACCCAGGTTAATAAGATCAGGGAAATAACCCCGCAAACAGATTATATACAGGTAGCCGGTACTTTACTCAATTATGAGATGATCGGTGCGGGCAGGGGTAAACGCTTAGTGGCACAATTAAAGGATGGTACGGGTATACTGGAGCTTGCCTGGTTTCAGGGCATCAATTGGGTGGTTAAGAACCTGCATGTGGGAAGCGATTACCTTGTTTTTGGCAAAACAGGATTCTTTAACGGTAAGCCACAGATCGTGCATCCTGAAATAGAAGTATATGTTCCTGCCAGGGCCGACGGCAAAGATTTTCTCGAACCCGTTTACCCCACCACTGAAAAACTGAAGGCGAGGGGTTTTAACGGACGGCAACTCGGCAAGCTCACCTACGCATTGCTTTCGCAATTGCAAACAAAAGATGTTGCTGAAAATATTCCACAATACATACTGGAGAAATCGCAACTGATGAATCGGTATGAAGCTTACCGGAACATCCATTTTCCATCTTCCCCGGCTTTGTATGAACAGGCCATGCGTCGCCTCAAATTCGAAGAATTATTTATTGCGCAGGTGCGGTTGAACCTGGTGCGTATACAAAGACATACCATCAGCAGGGGCGTGGTGTTTGGAAAAGTGGGGGATCATTTTAATACCCTGTATGCAAAATACCTGCCTTTTGAATTAACAGGCGCCCAAAAACGGGTTATCAAAGAGATCAGGGCCGATACCGGCAGTGGCCACCAGATGAACCGTTTATTACAGGGCGATGTAGGCAGCGGCAAGACAATTGTGGCGCTCCTGAGTATGTTGCTGGCTGCTGATAACGGTTACCAGAGTTGTATTATGGCGCCAACTGAAATATTGGCGCAGCAACATTATAACAGTATCAGCAAGCTGCTGAAAGAGATGCCTGTTGAAGTGGCTCTCTTGACCGGCAGCACCAAAGCCAAAGAACGAAAAAGAATTTTGCAGGGTTTATTGGACGATGTCATACATTTTGTAGTAGGAACACATGCTGTGATAGAAGATGTGGTACAATTCAAAAACCTCGGCTTGGTAATTGTTGATGAACAGCATCGTTTTGGTGTGGCTCAAAGGGCAAGGTTATGGGAGAAAGCCGTAGTGCCGCCGCATGTATTGGTGATGACTGCCACGCCAATACCCAGAACCCTGGCTATGACCGCTTATGGCGATCTTGATTACAGTGTGATGGATGAACTGCCACCCGGCAGGCAACCCATCACAACCGTTCACCGTTATGAAACCGCCAGAGCCAATGTGATGGATTTTGTACGGACAGAGATTGATAAAGGCAGGCAGATTTATATTATTTACCCGCTGATAGAAGAAAGTGAGAAAATGAGTTACGAGGACCTGATGCAGGGTTATGAGCAGGTGAAGAGTTTTTTTCCGGAGCCGAAGTACCGCATCAGCATGGTGCATGGTCGGCAGCCGGCGGGTCAGAAGGAAACGAATATGCAGCGCTTTGTAACTGGGGATACGCAGATTATGGTAAGCACAACGGTTATTGAAGTGGGGGTAGACGTTCCGAATGCTTCTGTTATGGTAATTGAAAGCGCTGAAAAATTTGGCCTCTCGCAGTTGCACCAGCTTCGCGGAAGGGTGGGGAGAGGTAGTGAAAAGAGTTTTTGCATATTATTAACGGGGGTCAAAGCAAGCAAAGAGGCAAGAGAACGTATCAAGATAATGTGCGCCACCAATGATGGGTTTGCCATCGCAGAAAAAGACCTCGAGATAAGGGGTCCGGGCGATATAGAAGGTACGCGGCAAAGCGGGGCATTAAATTTTAAGATAGCCAGTATAGTGAATGATAAAGTATTGTTAGAATTGGCAAGAGAAGAGGCGGAAAAACTGGTAGAGGAGGATACTGAACTTAATATGGCAAGGAATTCGGTGTTAAAAGCCTTCCTTCAGTCACAGAAGGGTAAAAACGGCTGGAGTAAGATATCCTGACCGAACCGAAACGTTTGGCAGGACGTATATTAATCGTAACTTATAAAAAAAAACTTGGTTAAACTCAGAACGATAGGGGGAATAATAGTTTTTGTACTTCTCTGCGCGAATGGAATTGCGCAGAACTACCTTCAATTCATAGAGAATAAGGGCCAGTGGGATCAACAGATCAAATTTAAAGGTGAGATGTCCACGGGGTCGTTTGCATTGGAGGCAACGGGCTATCGCGTAATGCTGCATAATAAAGAAGACCTTTCAAGAATAGGCGAATCCATGCATAACCATGGTCCCGCAGAAAATATCCGAAGTCAGGCTGCTCATGCGGTGAGTAAGCCTGTGCCAGAAGGCAATGCAGGTTCAGCACAAACACTGCGCTCGCATGTGTACGGGGTGCGTTTCCTGAATGCCAATAAGAATCCGCTGATTATACCTGATAAACCCCTTGCCAGTTATTCCAATTATTTTATTGGTGATTCTTCCAGGTGGGCCAGCAATTGCAGGACGTTCCAGGCAGTCACTTATAAAGATGTTTACAAGGATATTGATGTCCGATATTATACAGCAAATGGCATTTTAAAATATGATATTATTGTGAATCCAGGAGGGGATGTAAACAATATTGCCATGTATTTTGATGGCGCTGAAAGTTTAAAAATAAAGGATGGCGCGTTGCATATCAAGACCTCTGTTGATGAAGTGAAGGAACTGGCGCCGTATACCTACCAGCTTTCCAGCAATAGCCGAACAGAAATACCCTGTAGTTTCGAGGTAAAAGGGAATATTGTGCGGTTTACATTATCAGGTGAGTATTCAAGAATGTCCACACTGGTGATTGATCCTTCACTGGTATTCTCCACATTCTCCGGCAGTAATGCCGATAACTGGGGTTATACTGCTACCTACGATGGGAAAGGAAATTTTTATGCTGGGGGGATCGTATTTGGAGGGGGAACTTTTCCGGTAAGTAACGGGGCATTCCAGCAAAGTTTCCAGGGAGGTAGCAACACGGGGGAACCAAGCGGTTTTGATATGGCGATCATGAAATTTGATCCTACCGGTGCGAACCGGATCTATGCTACGTACCTGGGTGGTACCAAGGGTAATGAACAACCGCATAGCCTGGTGGTAGATGCAGCCGGTAATCTCGTTATTGCGGGAAGGACTACCTCCAGTGATTATCCTGTAAAAGGTCCGCTTCAGCAATATGGGCCTTTAGGCGGTACATGGGATATGGTTTTAACCAAACTAAATGCCAGCGGTACGGCGCTTATTGCCTCTCTAAAGATCGGTGGTAATGCAGATGATGGGGTAAATATCCGCCATAAATATCCTCCTAGCGGCGCAGAATCTATTAACAGGAACTATGGAGACGATGCCCGTAGTGAAGTGATTTTGGATGGAGTTGGAAATATTTATTTTGCCTCCTGTACCCAATCCTCTGATTTCCCTACAACTGCTGTATCAACTCAGAAAACGTTGGGTGGTGTAAATGCCAAGGGCCGCGCACAAGATGCGGTAGTATTGAAATTCACGCCTGATCTTTCCTCAGTACTCTTCAGTGTAATTATTGGTGGAAACGATGATGATGCGGCTTTTGTACTGGCAATCAATCCATTCAATAATAATGTATTCGTGGCGGGTGCTACTGCCAGCGCTAATTTTCCCGGTGATAAAACCGGTGTAAAGTATCCAACTTTTCAGGGAGGTATTTCTGATGGCTTTGTTGCCGAGTTCACCAATAACGGGGTATTTGTGAAGGACAGTTATTTTGGAACAACGGGTTTAGATATTATTTACGGTATTCAATTCGATAAAAACGGAGTGCCTTATATTATGGGAACCACAACCGGTAGTTGGCCGATAGCTAATGCGGGTTTTAGCCAGGCGGGTGGTAGACAATTTATTGCAAAGTTGAAACCCGACATGTCAGACTTTATTTATTCCACTGCATTTGGAACCGGTACCGCCAGCCCAAATATTTCGCCTACCGCTTTCCTGGTCGACAGATGTGAAAATGTATATGTATCCGGTTGGGGCGGGATGGTTAACGTACAGACAAATTTTCCGAATAGTGGTACCACCGGCCTACCGGTAACTGCAGATGCTATTCAGAAAAACACGGATAACAGCGATTTTTATTTTTTTGTACTGGCAAAAAACGCACAATCGCAATTGTATGGCAGTTTCTTTGGTCAGAATGGTGGTTATGGTGAGCATGTAGATGGCGGTACCAGCCGCTTCGACCAGAATGGTGTGATCTACCAGGCTATATGTGCCAACTGCAGTTCACCCAAACCCCAGTTTCCTACTACACCCGGCGCCTGGTCGCAGCAAAATGGTTCGAATGGATGTAATCTTGCAGCCGTAAAGATCGCATTTAATCTCGCAGGTGTGGGAGCAGGCCTACAGGCCAGTATCAATGGCGTGCCGAGAGACACTTCAGGATGCGTGCCACTCACGGTTGACTTTACAGATACGCTGGCCCAGGGTAAACAATATATTTGGGACTTTAACGACGGAAGCCCCGCTGTTACCACCACTACTCCGCGCATTTCGCATACATTCAATACGATTGGGTTATACAGGGTAAAGTTGGTCTCAATTGATTCAAGCACCTGCAATATCAGGGATACTGCTTTTATAACCATGCGTGTAAGAAATGATGAAGCTGCGTTGAGTTTTACGTCTGCAAAAATACCACCCTGTGCATCCCTGGCTTATCAATTCAATAATACGTCAGTAGCGATTAAACCATTTACCGCGACAAGTTTTCGTTGGAATTTTGGGGATGGTGCTTCACAACTCGCCGGTACGGGTCCGGTTACACATACGTATGCCGCAGGGGGTACCTATGATGTGAAATTAGTATTGATCGATACCAATTATTGTAATGAGCCAGACAGTATTATTAAGCAGATAAGAATATCGCCACTGGTGAAAGCGCAGTTTCAGACACCGCCGTTTGGTTGCGTACCATATACAGCCGTGTTTAAAAATACTTCCCTGGGAGGCATGCAGTTCTTATGGGAATTTGGGGATGGTACTACTTCTACCGCCAGCGAGCCAATTCATTTGTACAATAATACAGGTACTTACCAGGTAAGACTGATAGCCACTGATACTGTTACATGCAATAAGGTGGATACTTCCGCTTACTTTACTATAAGGGTAAGCCCCAACCCGGTTTCTTCATTTACCTATTCGCCGCAACCCACAGAACCCAATACAGCAGTTAGTTTTCTGAACTCGGCCATAGGTGGAACACGATACAAATGGATATTCGGTGATGGTGATACTTTGTTTACAGTACGGCCCGATACATTGGTACGACATTTGTACAATTCAACAGGAACATATAATGCCTGCCTTGTCAGCTATAACAATTCAGGATGCAGTGATACAAGCTGCCAGTCTATTCAAATAACTGTAATCAATGGTTTGGATGTGCCGAATGCATTTTCACCTAATGGTGATGGCAGAAATGATAAGATCTATGTACGAGGTTATGGTATTGCAAAAATGACATGGAGCATTTATAACCGTTGGGGTACTTTGGTATATAAAGGAAGCGATCCGAATGAAGGATGGGATGGTACCTATAAAGGCAGGGTGCAGACACAGGATGTATATCATTATACATTACTGGTAGAATTCAGCAGTAAAGAACGGGTGACCAAAAAAGGGGATATTACATTACTTAGATAATTTGATTTGATTATGCGGTATACAGGGAAAATGATAGGGATGTTGCTCCTTGCTGTAACCAGTTATACTGGTTATGCGCAGGATTTACATTTTTCCCAATATTTCAACAGCCCATTGCTGATCAACCCGGCCAACACAGGGTTTAATCCTGATTATGATTTCAGGGTGGGAGGTAATTACCGCAACCAATGGGCCAATGTAGGTAATCCTTATAAGACCATGAGTGCCTGGGGAGATGTGAAACTGTTCACTAACCGGTTCGAGAATGGGTGGGTGGGTGTTGGTGGCGCCTTGTATAAAGATGTGGCTGGCAGTGGAAGCCTTTCCACTACCAGTGGTTTTGCATCACTAGCCTATCACCAGATGCTGGGTTATAACAGTTTACTTAGTGGTGGTTTTAGCCTGGGATTCACCAGTAAACGGATAGATATCTCGAAACTTACTTTTGATAACCAGTGGAACGGAAAATTCTTTGACGCGACAATATCGCCCAATGAGCCTTTTGCTTATAGTCAGACTTCTTACCTGGACCTGCAGATGGGATTGAACTATGCATATTTTGCTTCTGAGAATGTGTATTTCAATGCCGGTGTAAGTATCATGCACATTAACCGGCCCCGGGAAAGTTTTTTTGATCCAACCGTATCTGATAACCGGATAGACAGGCGTTACACCGCATTTGTGAACAGTAATATCAAGATCCGTGACCTGTGGATCGTTAATCCGAATATTTATGTAAGTAAAATGGGCAATGCCTGGGAAACCGTGGCGGGCTTTAATGCCAACAGGGATCTCAGTGGCGATGGCTCGCAGCAACTAATCCTGGGTTTGTATTACCGGAACAATGATGCAGTTATACCCATGGTTGGCTTCCAGGTAAACGATATGCGGATCACCGTTAATTATGATGCCACTATTTCTTCACTTGGCGGACTGAATGGCACCCGCGGCGCCTACGAATTATCGATCGTAAAAAGCGGGATATTCTCTTCCAACGGAGGGCGTTCCGTCAAATGCCCCACAGTACGTTTTTAATCGTCAGACGTCAGACATGAGTGGTAAATGGTAGTAGTGAGTTGGTTTCGTAATTTTCGCTCTCTTCCCCATTCACCACTCACCATTCACCCCTATATCGCGGATCTTTCTTCCCCATCACTGCTAATCGAATAATCTTCATCTTTAAAATATTTCCGGTACCTGTCGTTTACTTCTTTAGACTGGTTGGCGCCATTGATATACATTTCGCCATTCCGGATCTCTATTTTAAAACCTTTATTTTTATTAATCAGCCCGTCTTTTTCCAGTGACTCAGTAAATTCTTTTAAAAGAGTCAGTTCTTTCTTTGCGTTTTCAATGCCGGTCTTTGCGTGGGCCAGGCTTACATCCACTGTTCTTTTTATCTTCTCCATGTCAATATACGACCCGAGCTTTTCAGCCTTTAAGTTTTCCTGTACCTTTTCCAATTCTTGCTGTATCTTTTTTACATCCACTTCTTTAATATTCATCTGAACTTCGCGAAGGGCTTTATCAACTTCCACCCTTGTTTTTTCCCAATCCACTTTCTTAAGTGAAGCTTCTACTTCGCGGGCTATTTGGTTGAAGTCGATCTTTTTGATCTCTTCCATAGCCATTTTCATTTCTTTATCCATTTTACTGAAATCGATGTTAAGATTTTTATCCATATCCACCATGGCCCTGTCGAGCTCTTTCATGGCCTGGTCAAGATCGCCGATCCTGTATTCATTTTTTCCGGTGGTTTTTTTCCGGGGCAGGGTTGTGTCTTTATCATACGCATGCCTTATTGTAAAGGGTTTTACAGGTTGCGTGAAACCACCCGGTTTCCAGGCAGAGAAGGTAATAGCCGCAAGCAATAATCCCGCACCGGCAAACTGTCTGATGTTCATTGTTTTCATGGCAGTAGTATTTAAAAGGAGTTAATAAACGAATTATTTCGTAGTAAATATACGATGGAATTCGTATTAAGTTACAAAAACTTATGTTTTTTTAAATTTTAACGATTTCCCGGATACCTAACGCTGAAAGTACTGGACAGTGAACCCGGATTACCAAGGATTATCATCTATGAGTCATTAACCAAAATTCTGCCAATAGCTGGAGCTTAATTTTTATCTTGTGGGTTATCAACTTCCTGCTATGAAATATCTGCCATTGAATCCCGATATTTTTATCAATAACCGGAAGCGGTTTGTAAAAGAAATGCTTCCCAACAGTATCGCTGTGTTTGTTAGTAATGATGAGTGGCCCGGGAATGGGGATTCTCTTCATCCTTTCAAGCAGAACAGCGACCTGTTCTGGCTCAGTGGTATTGAACAGGAAGATTCGATGCTGATC
>JBKJPR010000186.1:0-3386 GCA_046594275.1 Sediminibacterium sp. | reverse complement strand
GTTCCCAGCGGATAACAACACCTGTATTACCAGACAGGGTAAGGGTACCGGTATTACCCGTAGCACAAACCGTGGCATCGGCAGCAAGCGTACCGGGAACCGTTTGGGGATTGACCGTGATGGATACAGCATTAGAGTTGATAGCACTACACACCCCGCTTTGCACCACAGTCCTGAAAAGCGTAGTGTTGGTAAGATCGGTGAATGAATTGGTGTTGGTTGTGTTGTTAATGGTGCCCGGCCAGGTAGCTCCCCCATCCGTAGACAATTCCCAACGAATAATGTTGCCTGTATAACCAGATAGCGTAAGCGTGCCGTTATTGTTCCCGGTACAAACGGTGGCGCCAGAAGCAAGAGTTCCGGTAGTGGTTTGCTGATCAACAGTAATAGTAACCGGGGTGGCGTACGCATAGCTGCAAACACTATTCTGTACAACAGTCCTGAAAAGTGTAGTAACAGAAAGATTGCTGTAAGTATACGTATTTGTAGTGTTGCTGATGGTTGTGGGCCAGGTGGCGCCGCCATCTGTAGATGATTCCCAGCGAATGATATTGCCGGTGTAACCGGATAAGGTAAGCGTCCCACCGTTGCTTCCAGTACAAACAGTGGCGCTGGAAGCCAGAGTGCCTGCAACAGATGGGGGAGCATTATTGATGATAACTGTATCTATGGAAACTGCGCAGGGCCCATTGGTAACAGACCATGTGAAAAGATACGCGCCCGTAATTAACCCGGTAACAGAACTGGAAGCGGAGGAAGGGCTTACAAAAGTTACCGTTGACGGGCCCGATACAAAACCCCAGTTTCCTGCGCCCAATACCGGGGTATTTCCCGCGAGTGTGGTGGTGGTTACATTACATAATGCCTGGTCGGGCCCTGCATTGGCAGTGGTGGGCGGTGCATATACCAGCACATCAGTTGAATCGGTTGCCGCGCAGCCTGTAGGTGCACGCGTAGTAATCTTATACCTGATAGTGGCAGTAGTCAACCCTGTATTTGTGAGAATGTCTGCAATGTTGGTGGAAGAAGTGCCTACTAAGTTGGTAGTGGCACCGTTGGTAGATCCCAAAACATTAGATGTTATCCAGGTATACGAAGAGCTGGGTATGGAACTGCTGAACTGGATATTGGTGGCATTGCCTGTACAAATTGGAGCTGCATTATTGGTGATAGTGATGGCAGGTTTGGGGTTAACCGTAGCAATGAATGTAAAAGGGGTTCCATTACAGGTATTATTTGTCGGCGAAATGGAGTGAGGTGTAATGGTATAGGTTACAACGGCATTGGTTGTATTGGATGCGTTAACCAAAACATCCGTAATGTTTCCTGTTCCACTGGCCGTATTGCCGGTTACAGAGCCTGAAGTAACAGCAGATACCCATGAAAAAGTGCTTCCTGAAGTGCTGGAAACAGGTGTATAGTTCAATGATTGATTTGAGCAAATGGGTTGGGTAGCATTTGTACCGGTATTTGGCGGAAGAATAGTAATGCGCAACGTATCACTAGCGGCGCCTGAGCAAAAACCATTTACGTTAGCTGTTACGGCATACTTCAGCTTTACATAACCATTTATTTTATCCTGTGCGCTGAGTGTATAGGTAGTAGCTGTGCTGGCTGTATTGGCAATTGCTCCGGTACCATTAAGAATTTGCCATTGCGTGTTCGTAATCGGGCCTGTAGAACTTCCATAGATGTTGATGACAGATGCACCGTTACAAACTGAAGTGTCGGGCAACCCATACGCAGATGCATCGGCTGTAGGGAATACATTTTTGTAAATAAGCATGGTATCAGCACAGGTACCTGAACCATTGGTAAAATTTACAATTACTTTATAAATGCTGCCATCGTTTAATTGATATTTTGGGAACCTGTCTGTAGTATTGGTGCCGCCTATGGGGTTAGCTGCTACGCCGTTTTGGTCAGTAATATTCCATAGATAGGTATCTGTTCCAATATTTGTACTGTAACTGACTAACAGGTTATTTCCAAAATCCACCGAAGCATTGTTGCAATATACCACATCAGCCGGCAGGCTTACATTGCAGGTAAAAAATGAGTAATTGGGGGGATTAACATGTGCGGGAGAAGCTCCGGATTTTGATTCTTTGGTGGTTTTGGCAACCCTAAACGGAACAGGTAAGCCAGCATAACAATAGCCTGTAAGGAGTAGCCATACCAACATAAGTAACAGTTTTTTATACCTGTTACTGTTGGATATTTGGGAGCCGTTTCCCAAAACAATGGAATGTCCGGAGGCTTTCATAGGATACTGGATACTTAAAAATAGGGCATAAAACCACCCAATTCCTGCATTGCCCAAATCTCCGTGAAAACAACTGTCTCCACCGTTTAAACAACTGTATTTTGTTGTCCCATTCAACACTATGCAGTTGTACGGATTTTATCAGTTTCTTTGTAGTGATTTATCTATTAACAATTTCTATGTGGTATAAAGCAGGCAGGTTCATTTTACATTATCGGTTATCCTTATTGATTGCCTTATTGGCAGCAACAATTTTTATGGGCCTGAAAGCATCCCGGGTTGAATTGAGTTATGATTTTACAAGGGCCCTGCCTACCGATAATCCCAGGTACCGAGATTACCAGGCATTCCTGAAAAAGTTTGGCAGCGATAACAATACTATGGTGATTGGTATTGCATCAGATACATTTTATAACCGGGCTTTTTTTAATGAAGTGGGGCTGCTTCATCAGCAACTTGAAAAGATAAATGGTGTTACAGAAATAGTCAGTATCCCCGGAGTGGTGACGCTCGTAAAGGATTCTGCCAATCATAGGTTTCAACCTGTTAAAATATTCAACTATCCATTCTCTTCCCAGGCTTCACTGGATAGTGCCAGAACTGTTTTTGAGAACCTGCTTTTTTACAGGAGAATTTTATATAATCCCCGGTTGCATAGTTACCTGATGGGCGTAAGTGTTAACAAAGACACCATCAACAGTAAGGGCCGTACCAGGCTGATGAATGAGATACTGCAGGAAGTAAGAGTATTTGAAAAAAGAACAAACACTTCTGTTTTTACCAGTGGGTTGCCATTTATCCGGGTATCTATCAGTAACCGTATCAAAGATGAGATGAATTGGTTTCTTATCGGCTCGCTGCTGTTATCGGCGGTGACACTGTTCATTTTTTTTCGCTCCCTGAGCGCTACGCTGATGAGCTTGCTGGTAGTAGGTATGGGCGTAATCTGGAGTTTGGGAACCATTGTTTTACTGGGGTATAAGATAACAATACTCACTGCATTGATACCACCGCTGGTAGTAGTGATTGGCATTCCCAACTGCATTTATTTTTTAAACAAATACCATACGGCGTTCCGGGAAACAAAGGATAAAGAAAAAGCACTGGTTACAATGGTAGG
>JBKJPR010000174.1:0-4264 GCA_046594275.1 Sediminibacterium sp. | reverse complement strand
CCCCTTTGCAGAACAATTTTTTTATCCTACTTTTCCTGTATGACAGAACTCTATACTGTTATCTGCATTTTTGCGACCCTGGTGCTGATCGGCTTTTTTGCAGGTTATGAGATCGCTTTCGTAACCGGTAACCGCCTGAATATTGAACTGAAGAAAAAGCAGGGCCTGAAAAGCGGCATGATCCTCTCTAATTTTATGGAACACCCAGCCAGGTTCATTGGCACCTGCCTGATAGGCCTGAATGTTTCGCTGGTGATTTATGGATTATTATTCCACGATCTGCTAAAGAAAACGCTCTGGAACCCACTCCATTTCCAGAATGAATATCTAAAACTCGGATTCGATACCTTTTTATCATCGGTTGTGGTACTTGTTATAGGTGAATTCTTACCCAAGGCCATCTTCAGGGCAAAGAATGATACACTGTTGAGTTTTTTTGCCCCGGTTGCCCAGTTCTTTCATACCCTGTTCCTGCCACTGACCAATTTTTTTGTAAATCTTTCCCAGTGGATCCTCACCTATATTTTTAATGTGCGGGTAAAAGACAAGAGCGATGCTTTTACCAAGGTTGACCTGGAACATTTTTTCCAGCAGACCAAGGACCAGGACGAGGACAACCAGGAACTGAATACAGAGTTATTTGAAAATGCACTAAGCCTGCCCCTGGTAAAGATCAGGCAATGCCTGGTACCGAGAACTGAAATAGAAGGGCTGGACATTCATAGTTCAGTGGAAGAGGCGAAAGCGGTTTTTATCAGCACCCAGTTGAGTAAGTTGCTGGTATATGATGATAATATTGATTCCATCCTGGGATACATACACCAGTTGGATCTTTTTACCAAACCCGACAGCATCCGTTCGGTGCTGCACCCGATCATAGCTGTGCCGGAAAGCATGAGCGCCACGGATCTGATCAGCAAGTTCACGAAGGAAAGAACAAGTATTGCCTGGGTAGTGGATGAATTCGGCGGAACCGCCGGCATTGTAACCATGGAAGATGTACTGGAAGAAATATTTGGCGAGATACAGGATGAATATGACGTGGAAGAATTTGACGAAAAACAATTGTCTGAGGATGAATTCATTTTAAGCGGCCGCATGGAACTCGATTACCTGAATGAGAAATATGATATGAAATTTCCCGTAACAGAATCGGAAACCCTGAGCGGCTATATCATCCACGCACACAAGACCATACCCAAACAAAAGGAAACGATCATTATCGAGGATTACCGTTTCGATATTATTAATGTAAGTGATACACGGATAGAAATGGTAAAAATGAAAATACTGCGTTGAGATTTTCTTTTAAAGCAAAAAGGCATTATCTAACAAGGAATGCTGAATGATGAAATAAAACTCTTGACAATTCGACATTCATTGTTCATCTGTTCGATATTCAGGCCAATCGTCTCGAAAAGGGACTCAGTCTTGTTTTGAAGGGTATTTGCTGATCCGGTACCTATAAAAGAGCCTGAAAACCGGATGTTTTTTATGTCCTCCTTCCCCGTAACTTTGCCGCCTTATAACAGTCAACGAACGAAATGGCGCTATTTAACAGAAACAGGGGTGCAACAAAAGCTGAGATGACATTTATTGATCATCTGGAAGAATTACGGTCACATATCATCCGTGCTATCCTGGCCATCATGGTTATGGCAATAATTATTTTTATTTACCGGGACTGGGTCTTCGACAATATTATCAAAGGTCCTATTAACCCGGATTTCATTAGCTACCGTGTTCTTTGCCAATTCAGCCATTGGGCCCATATGGGCCAGGCGCTTTGCATGCCCCCGGTAAAAGTTAGCCTGATAACCAACACTTTTGGTGGCCAGTTTCTGGGTAGCATCTCAATAGCGCTTGTTGGCGGTATCATTGCGGCTTTCCCTTTTATTTTCTGGGAATTCTGGCGTTTTGTCAGCCCGGCTTTAAAAGAAAAAGAATTAAAGAACACCCGTTATATTATCTTCTGGGTTTCCTTCTTCTTTTTTACGGGTGCGGCCTTCGGATTTTTTTTACTGGGGCCTTTTACCTTTAATTTTCTGGCCGGTTTTCAACTCGGCACCGCAGGCAGTATAACCACTTTGCCCACTTTTGCTGATTATATAGATAATCTTACCAACATTATTCTTGGTTGCGGGCTTGCTTTTGAATTACCCGTTTTGGCATTGGTGCTGACCAAAGTAGGCCTGATTACACCCACTTTCCTGCGTAAAAGACGTAAATATGCGGTTATTATCATATTGCTTGTTTCGGCTTTCATCACGCCCAGCCCTGACTGGATGAGCCAGATGATCGTATTCATTCCTTTATGGGCGCTATACGAACTGAGCATCCTTGTTTCTACAAGAATTGCTAAGAAAGACCTGGAGAAAGAGAATGAAGAGTGGAGCTAGCCGCTGCGCGGTGTTTGGGGTTTGGAGTTTATGGTCTTTGGTTATCAGAAACCGTCAACCAACTACAGACCACAAACCACAGACTACAAACTGCCCCTTGTGTATTTTTTCATGACCTCATTCCGTAATCAATTACCTTAGTCCCCCAATAATAATAACATGAGTTTTGTTTTTGACAGCGCCAAACCCATTGCCATAGGTTCCGATCATGCAGGGTTTGCATACAAGGCCGCTTTACTGGAATGGTTATCCGGAAAAGGATACCCCGTAAAAGATTTCGGCAGTTTATCTGCGGACTCCGTCGACTACCCTGATTTTGCCCACCCCGTAGCAACCAGTGTTGAAAATGGAGAATCTGCCTTTGGCATTTTGATGTGTGGCACTGCCAACGGAGTTGCCATGACCGCCAATAAACACCCGCATATCAGGGCAGCATTATGCTGGCAGAATGATATAGCGGTGGTATGCCGCCAGCATAACAACGCAAATATCATCTGTATCCCATCCCGCTTCGTATCGCTGGTATTGGCGCAGCAAATGATAGAATTATTCATGACTACACCGTTCGAGGGGGGGCGCCATGCCACCCGCGTTAATAAGATCGCCTGCTCTTAACTCAAACAATACATACCTGATGAAAAAACTACTATTGATGTGCCTGCCATTTGTAACTACATGGGCGATAGCACAAAAAACGGATGGGTCGGCAAAATATGCCGAACTCATTACCAAAAAGAGTTTATATGAAAAACTCTCTGTTATAGCCGGCGCTGACATGGAAGGCCGTGAAACTGCTTCTCCCGGTGAGAGAAAAGCCGCTGCTTATATTGAGGAACAGTTTAAAAAATTCGGTTTGAAACCGGGGAATGGCGACAGCTATCGGCAGTTATACCCTCTTTACCAGGATGTACTCGGTAACCAGGTATTACGGGTTAACGGCAAGAACTTTACCTGGGATAAGGATTACAGTTTCTCTTTACAAACCATAGGCAACGGCGAATGGACATACAATAACCTCGTATTCGCCGGTTATGGTATGATAGATTCGGCAAAGAAGATAAATGATTTTGCCGGTTTGGATATAAAAGGAAAGATAGTGGTGGTACTGGATGGTAGTACTACCCCGGCTCCGGCCACATCTGCAAGAGGCGGTTTTGGAGTCAATAATGCTAAAATGACTGCGGCCCGCAGTGGTGGCGCTGCAGGCATATTGATTGTTTCGCAGGATTTTCCGCGTAAAACGCCTACCAATACCAAAGGCCGCATGACATTAAAACCAAGTACAGCACCTGATTTTTTTGTAGCAACCATTTCAGATGAGGTAGCTTCTGCATTACTGGGAAGAACCTATAAAATTCCTTTCGCTCAATTAAAAGAGGTTAACAAAGGCAATTACACAGCCGAATTGAAGCTTGCTGCCAGCAAAAAAACAGAGACCCTGGAAAGCAGTAACGTCATCGGCGTATTGCCAGGTACCGATAAAAAAGACGAATATGTTTTCCTGACGGGCCACCACGATCATTTAGGCAAAGTTGGCGATGTTATCTTTTATGGCGCTGATGATGATGGCTCGGGTACCGTGAGTGTAATGCAGATGGCAGAAGCATTCGCCACTGCCGCAAAAAAAGGAAACAAACCCCGCAGGTCCATTATATTCATGACCGTAAGCGGTGAAGAAAAAGGATTATTGGGATCTGAATATTATTCTGAACATCCAACCATTGATATGGCTAAAGCAACGGTTAACCTGAACATTGACATGGTAGGAAGGGTAGATACCGAACGCAAAACAGCCGATTCATTAAATTATATTTACGTGATCGGTCATGATAAATTAAGTTCCGACCTGCCGGTTATCAATGAAG
>JBKJPR010000102.1:0-3265 GCA_046594275.1 Sediminibacterium sp. | reverse complement strand
GCCATCGCTTTTTCGGATGGATTGAACCCGGTTCAATCTCCGGGCCTGTTCCTCAAAGCGCTCCAATATGTAAAAGCTTTTGATGGTGTACTGATTCAGGTACCGGTTGACAAAAGCATCGGTTCGGGCGGACTGATTAATGAAGGCATTATCTCCACCAGGCTTGGTTTACCCGGTATCCCCGCCATCGCGGAAGAAGTCATCATTAAAAGGGATATTGATCTGTTACGATATACGCAATCAAAACTGCATATCACCGGTGTTTCAACAGAGACGGGCCTGGCGCTTATACGGGCCGCTAAGGAAGAAGGGCTGAATATTACCTGTAGCGTAACCCCCTACCATCTTTACTTCTGCGATGAGGACATGCAGACCTATGATACCAACCTTAAAGTGAACCCCCCACTCAGAAGCAAAGCGGATATGTTAGCCCTCAGGGAAGCGGTGCTGGATGGCAGCGTGGATTGTATCGCTTCTCACCATTTACCGCAGGATTGGGACCATAAAACCTGCGAGTTTGAGTATGCTAAGAACGGCATGACCGGGTTAGAAACTGCTTTCGCCGTGGTCAATCACCTGCTTCCTGAATTAAATGTGGACAGGTTGGTAAAACTATTTTCCCTGAATGCCCGTAATATTTTTAATTTACCTCTTACAAATATCAGCGAAGGCGCAGACGCAGAACTGACATTGTTTACAAAAGAAGAAATGACGGTTTTAACCAAACACCAGTTGCAGAGTAAATCATCCAACACCCCCTTCCTCAATATGGAACTGAAAGGCAGGGTAATGGGCATCATCCACAAAGGTCAACCAATTCTCAACCAAATACGCATCTTATGAAAGTCAATGTAATAAACGAAGGAGTTAAATACGGCAGTATCTGCGGATTGCTGGCTGTTCTGCTAATGTATGGTTCCTGGGCAATGGGATTAAATACATTCGTTGGATTTCAATTCTGGACGAATTTCATTCCTTATATGATCGTCATTATCATTTTTGGTGGATTACAAATAAGAAAACAAAACGAAGGCATCCTGCCCTATGCACAGGCCCTGAAATTCAGTTTTTTTTCCTATGTAATTGTTGCTGTAATTGTTGCCTGTGCAACCTATGTGCTGTATAATGTGATCGATAAAGACCTCACGCAGAAATCGATGCAGGTGGCATTGGAAAAAACCCGTAGTATGATGGAAAAATTCGGCGCCAGTGAAGATGATATTGCCAAAGCCATGAAAAGAACAGAAGAAGGCTCAAAAGATACAGGCATAGGTAAGATTTTACTGGGAACCGGCTTGTTTTTAATATGGGATTTTGTAAAGAGCCTGTTGATCGCCCTGGTGATAAGGAAAGAAGAAAAATTTACTGACCAATAGCCCTATATGGATGTATCAATCGTTGTGCCGTTGATCAATGAGGATGAATCATTGCCCGAGTTGTGTAACTGGATAGAATCCGTGGTTACGCAGCACCATCTTTCGTATGAAGTGATCCTGGTGGATGATGGAAGCACGGATAATAGCTGGGATTTTATTGAGCATAAAAGCAGGGAGAACCATCATTTCAAAGGCATTAAATTCCAGCGCAATTACGGGAAATCTGCGGCGTTGAACGAGGGCTTTAAAGCCGCACAGGGCGAGGTAGTGATTACCATGGATGCAGATATGCAGGACTCTCCCGATGAGATACCCGAGTTAAGGCGTATGATCGTTGAAGATGGCTACGATATGGTAAGCGGCTGGAAGAAAAAAAGATATGATAACACCCTTACCAAAAACATCCCTTCCAAATTATTCAATGCAGTGGCACGCGCCAATTCAGGTATTGCCCTGCATGATTTTAATTGTGGATTGAAAGCATATAAAAATAAAGTGGTAAAGAGTATCGAAGTATATGGAGAAATGCACCGGTACATCCCCATCCTCGCCAAGTGGAGCGGGTTCAGGAAAATTGGCGAAAAAGTAGTGGAACACCGCCCCCGTAAATATGGGATTACCAAATTTGGCTGGCAGCGTTTTGTGAATGGATTTCTTGACCTGGGTACCATCATGTTCCTGGGAAAATTTGGGAAGCGCCCTATGCAGTTCTTCGGGTTGCTGGGCACTTTATTTTTCCTGACCGGTCTCGGATCAAGCGTGTACCTTATTATCGCCAAATTTGTGGCTACTGATTTTGCGCTGACCAACCGGCCCAGTTTTTATATTGCACTTACCACCATGATCATTGGTATGCAATTATTCCTGACGGGGTTTATGGCCGAACTTATTGCCAGAAATGCATCTGAAAGAGACAGTTATCTTATTGAAAAAAAATTGGGATGGTAATATGGCTAAACGGCTATACATCAATTAAACAATGCAGCCATTTAGCCATTAAACTACTATGACAAAAAAGGTGATCATAATCGGCCCCGCCTGGCCACTGCGCGGGGGCCTTGCCTCTTTTGATGAACGGTTGGCAAGGCAGTTCACCCAAGAGGGATATGACACCTGTATTTATACTTTTTCATTACAATATCCTGGCTTTCTTTTCCCGGGCACTACTCAATACTCCACTGAACCGGCGCCTGCGGATATCAGGATCAAAGTTTGTATCAATTCAATCAATCCCCTGAACTGGTTATGGGTTGGCCATACACTGCGAAAGCTAAAACCAGACCTCTTAATCGTTCGCTACTGGCTGCCCCTGATGGGGCCTTGCCTGGGAACGATACTGCGGCTGGTGAAGAAAAATAAGTTCAGTAAAATTATCTGCATTGCCGACAATGTGATTCCGCATGAACCGAGGTTTGGCGACAAACCCTTCACAAAATATTTTATCAGGCCCATTGACGCATTTATCACAATGAGTGAAAAAGTACGTTACGATCTTTCTGCCTTCACCAGAAAACCGGCACAGCAGGTGGTGCACCCTTTGTACGATAATTTCGGGGAGGGTGTATCCAAGAAAGAAGCGCGGCAGAAACTTTCATTACCGGAAAATGAAAAAATTATTTTGTTTTTTGGGTTCATCCGGAAATACAAGGGGCTGGACTTGTTACTGGAAGCCATGAATGATGAACGCATCCGTAAATCAGGTATCAAATTGATGGTGGCTGGTGAATACTACGAGAACCGTAAGGATTACGATGACCTGATTTCCCAACTCGGTATTGCACCACAACTGATTTTACGCACCGATTTTATACCTGACTGCGAAGTGCGATACTACCTCAGCGCTGCAGATTTTGTGATTCAGCCCTACCGAAATGCCACCCAAAGCGGGG
>JBKJPR010000087.1:0-3007 GCA_046594275.1 Sediminibacterium sp. | reverse complement strand
GCTATAATCTTGAGCAGTACCGCTATGTCGTGTGGCCTTATCCCGTTATGAGCCTTCATATCAAACAATTTTTACCAAAAAAAGGTATAATTATTTACAATTTGCGAATCGCAAATCACAAAATTAAAGTAATGAATCAATGCATGGCTGGAAGGCTATTCTTTGATTATTGAGGGATTAAATTTTCTTATCCTATTTCAATTTATACTAATGCCCTGTTTCCTCTACTTTCCATAACCCACAATGATTTTAAGCACGCCCGGCTAATCCGCAACCCACCCATCATTTAAACATCGGCGGATGCATATCATCCCACTGCGTAGCATCCTGGTAAGCTTTGGCAGCGCTGAGAATAGTGGCTTCATCATACAGCTTCCCTATTAAGGTAATACTGGTGGGCAGATTAAACCGATTATCAAAACCCGTTGGTATACAAACCACCGGATGACCCGTTAAATTGGTAATGGCGCCCTGGTTACCGCTTCCCCGGGTGGGGCAGATCAGTACATCAATGGTATTCATCAGTTCATTCACTTTCTGCATCAGCAGGTAGCGGTGGCGGTTGGCGTTAATGTATTCCACTGCCGACATTAACCGCGATACCCTGAAACTATTGGGCCAGTCGAACCTTCCCTGTTGTGTCATTTCATCATCTATATTGTTGCGGGTGAATTCATCAAAAGCAGCGGCACATTCCGCGCTGATCACGATATCCATGATATTAAAATTGTATACACCGCTATCAGGGAAAGTAACGGGGATCAATTCTACGCCCAGTTTTCTATACGCATCCAGCACTTTCCATTCATTACGGCTGGTATCGGTGAGCTTATCGAAATAATTTTTTGCATAGGCCACCTTCAATTTTTTAATATCGGTATTGGCTTTATAATTGAACGGTTTGTTCACCGCGCTCATATCGTATCCATCCGTTCCATGTATATAATTAAAAACAATGGCTGCGTCTTCCGCACTCCGACAGATAGGGCCCACTTTATCTAAGCTCCAACTCAGGGTCATCGCGCCACTGCGGCTGATGCTGCCGAAGGTAGGGCGCAAACCTGTAGCGCCACAGGTGGAAGCGGGAGACACGATCGACCCCCATGTTTCGGTACCTATCGCAAATGGCACCAATCCCGCTACGGTTGCCGATGTAGAGCCGGCAGAAGAACCGGAGGATCCTGTTTTGGTGTTCCAGGGATTTTTGGTACGCCCGCCATACCAGTAATCGCCCATGGCCAGGGCGCCCAACGTAAACTTGGCTACCAATACGGCGCCGGCCGCCTGTAATTGTGTATATACAAATGCATCTTCTTCGATCATTTGATTTTTGTAGGGCGCAGCGCCCCAGGTAGTTTTGGTTCCTTTTACGGCAAACAGATCCTTTAATCCATAGGGGATGCCATGCAAGGGGCCTCGGTATTGGCCTTTGGCGATCTCATCGTCTGCCTGCTTTGCCTGCTGCATGGCAATATCTTCTGTTATGGTGATCACGCATTGAAGACTGTCGCCATATTTTTTGATCCTGTCAATAAAAAACTGCGTCAGCGCAACCGAACTTATTTTTTTGCTTTTAACAAGCGATGCCAGTTGCAGCAGGTTATAAAAAGCGAGTTCATTTCTGTCTCCCGGCAATTGCACGTTGGATGGGATATTCCATTTAACTTTTTCCTGTATCTCATTAAACCGCATACCCGGCAACACAGGGTTTTGCCATAAACTCATCGGCACGTTGTTCTTCAGGGCCTGTTTGTGCATTAGCCGGTAACCAGCGAGATTTTCTTTGACGCCATCGTACATCGTATCCACTTCTTTCTGTGTAAACGACAGATCCAGCAATTTCGCGGCGGATTGAATGTCTTTAGTGGTGATAGTATCTTGCGCAAAAGATGCGATGCTGCATAGCATGGCCAGCAAGAGAGCGGTTTTTTTCATAATATAACAGATTAGCTTGGGATTTTTAATCGCAACAGATTAGCACTGATCAAATCTGAGACAATCTGTGAATCTGTGGCAAAAAAATGATTTCCTGAAAGTATTACAAATCTATTGTTCTGAAGCAAAAGTATTGCCCAGTTTGATATCTCCTGTTTCGTATCCTTTTTTGAACCAGTACATCCGCTGTTGCGAGGTTCCATGGGTAAAGGCATCGGGTACTACATAACCCTTGCTTTGTTTTTGCAGCCTGTCGTCGCCAATGGCATTGGCGGCATTCAGGGCGGATTCTATATCGCCGGGTTCGAGTATATTTTTCATTTTCTGGTCGCGGTTGGCCCATACGCCGGCATAAAAATCGGCCTGGAGTTCCATTTTCACAGAAAGTTTGTTGTAACTGGTTTCGCTGAGGTTCTGCCTTTGCTGATCCACCTTATCAAACGTACCCATTAACTTCTGAATATGATGCCCCACTTCATGCGCGATCACATAAGCCATGGCAAATTCACCGGGAGCCTTGAAACGCTGTTCCAGTTCATTGAAAAACGACAGGTCGATATATACTTTTTCATCTCCGGGGCAGTAAAAAGGCCCGGTAGCGGCGCTGGAAAAGCCACAGCCCGATTGAGTCTGCTGGGTGAATAATACCAGTTTAGGTTCGCTGTAGGTTTCGCCGTTCTCCTTGAATATCTGTCCCCATACATCTTCTGTGTCGGCCAGCACCACTTTTGAGAAGGAAGCCAGTTTTTCTTCTTCCGGGCTGCGGGGACCGGCCTGCTCGGTTTGTTGCAGCGGCGCCCCCGTGTTTATTCCTATATCTGAGGGGTTACCTCCCAGCAGGAAATAAAGGATACCGATGATGATCGTGCCAATTCCGCCACCGATCATGCCGCCGCTTAATCCGCGACGGTCTTCTACGTTACCGCTTTCCCTTCTTCCCTGCCAAAGCATAGATTTAGATTTATTAGGTGTAGATAAAAAAATCATGCCCGTCACCCTTTTTACTCCAGAAAAGCTTTACCGAAACATAATCATCCGTCACGGTACTATTCATGAATACGGCTTCCCGGTT
>JBKJPR010000042.1:0-6756 GCA_046594275.1 Sediminibacterium sp. | reverse complement strand
CGAATATCGAACAAGGAACATCGAATGTTGAAGTAGATTTTTTATGAGATAAAGTACAAAGCGCCTTCACTTCATCTGTTCAATGTTCCTTGTTCGATATTCATCTGTTCCCATTCCGTCATCTGATCAACACCACCGTTCCTTTCCTGTAAACGGTATTGCCCAGGTAATCAGCGCCGAGGGCCTGGTATACGTATGTGCCGCTTGGCTGGCTTACCCCATTGAAGTTGCCATCCCAACCTTTGCCTATTTCTGTGGTGGTAAACAGTAATTGGCCCCACCTGTTATAAATGCTGAAATAAACCAGTTTAGTGATGCCCATCGTAAACGGTTTGCTTATATCATTCCTTCCGTCACCATTGGGGGTAAAGGCCGAGGGTACGATAATATCAGCGCTAGATTTATATACCCGTACCGTTAGCTGGTCATCGCTGAAACACCCGTTCTGTGCCGAAACCCTTACTGTATAGGTAATGGAATCCATGTTAGTGTTCAATATGGCGATAGGGTTGGCAATAAACGGATCATTTAAACCAATGGCGGGCGACCAGGTATAGCTGCTGCCACCCGAAGCGGATAGTTGCAGTGGCTGGCCCGCAAGTACAGCAGTATCCCTGCCTGCATAGGCGGCTACAGTGGGAATCACAGTAACGAGGATGGTATCTCTGCTGATCTTAGGGCAACCAATGGTATCTGTGGCAGTAAGTATATACGCGGTAGTTCGAACAGGGCCTGCCGTGGGCGTAAGGGTATTTTCGTTAATGAGTGAACTGGTGGGGTTCCAGTAAAACACCGAACCGGTAACGAAGCCATTTAATTGAGTACGGCTGCCAAAACAGATCGTTATATCGGAACCAAGTGCAGCATTGGGATAGGGAACCACCCGTATCAGTACAGAATCCCTGGCCTGGCATTTACCAAGGTTGGCTATTACATGATACATTGTATTTACCAAAGGATTCACCAATGGATATTTACTATTTTGCACGGTTTCACCAGTAGACGCAGTCCATTGATAGCTGAGCGCATCACTTTCAGGACTCAGCCTGAAAGTATCGGTACGGCATATTCCGGAATCCAGGCCGGCGTCTACTGAAATAAACTGGAGTACATTTACATTCACCGAGTCGGAATTGGCACAACCGTTATCATTCACGGATACATAATACCGGGTAGTATCTTTCGGAAAAACAAGCGGGGTAGTAGAAGTTGTGTTCAGTATCCTTGTCTTATTGGGGCCGTTCATAGGCGTCCATACAATAGACCCGCTGTTGATGTTGGCTTTGAGAAGCAGGGTATCATTGCTGCAGATCAGGGTATCCCTGAACAACAAACCCAGGCTGGGCCGGTCAAGTATGTTCACCGGCTTTGTGATGGTATCTATACAACCTTTGCTGTTGGTGGTGATGAGCCTTACCTGCGCAGTTCTTGCCGATGCATATTTCCAGGCCGAATCTTTAGTGCTTGCGGTATCGGCGATAGTGGTACTATCACCAAAATTCCATTTCCAACTGTTTACCGAACCATATTTAGAAACGGTTGCATCAAAGAATTTATAGGTATTGAGGTAACACGTGCCTTGTACCGTAAAATCTGCTTTAAAACCCGGGTAAATTTTTACGAGCGAGGTGGCAGAATCCTGACAGCCACCTGCAGACGATACTTTTAGTTTTACTGTATACATCCCGCTATCTTTCCCGCTTTTCAGGAAATCATAGGTAGGCGTAGATTTTGTGGAGGTATCTGTTGTTAATGAGGGAACACCAAAATCCCATAAGTAAGAACTGATATTGGAATTGGCGGATTCGTTCTGGAAAGTTAAGGTGGTGCCGTTACAGGTAATATAGGATGGTTTTAAGGCGGCGGCTGTTAAAGAGCAGTCTCCTACCCGTAAAGTAAAATCCTTTCTATGAAAAGATATTGGGCTACCATTCCGCCATTCGGTAATACAGACATTTACCACATAATAGCCTGCAGCCGGGGCCTTGCCGGATATAATCCCGGTAACCGGGTTTATGGTAACATCAGGTCCCAGTGGTTGGTTGCCTGTAAATCCAGGTATATAAGTTACCTCATTAAAAGGCGGTCCGATAAAATTGGTAGAAGTAGAACTGTTTGTTTGCCCCCTGTCATACGCCGAACAAAAACTATACGATAATGAATCGCCTGTATCAGGATCAGCCGCACTGAAATCCAATACAAAAGGAGCTTGCTGGCATATAAGGGTTGTGTCTTTTAAAGCAAATGCCGCACTTGAATTGCTACCTGTGGCTAATATATTAGTTCCTGGTATCTCACAACTGTATGTAGCTCCTTCACCAGGGTTAGGAGAACCCGGAATTGGGAAGGTCTGCACATTAATGATGCTGTTACTTCTACAGCAGGTTTGATAGGTAACAATATATCCTTTTGCCGTATTAGGAAGTTCCGTAGTGAACTGGTAATTGGCAACCTGGTAACAAACAGGTACAGGGTTGACAATACACGGATTTTGTGCGGTTATTTCGAGCCTTTGTATAGCACTTGTCAGACCAGCAGTTGCCTGTCCGCCATATTGAGAGGAAGGAGAAGTGTTATTATAAATGCTAATAGCTACAGAATTGGGCAACGGTGCTGCGGAGCCTTGCGGGTTACATTCCCTGAATAATCTTAATGTTATAGTGTATTGAGATGAATTTGGTGCAGAACCCGGTCCGATATAGCGATAAAATATTTCACCTCCTGCTATATGTCCGGCGAAGGAATTAATAAATAAAAAAATAAAAAATAAAGTAAATACAATCTTTTTCATAAAATATTCCATGCCAAAGTAAATATATCAATACTAACTATGATGCTTTTTTCGGCAATTATTCTATTATTTAACGGAGTTGCAACATCTATGATAAGATGGGGATATATCATGAATTGCTGCTTTGCCGCCAAAGATCAACAAAATTCATCGGATAAGTACAGAAGTGCCTTTCCTGAAAACTCTCTTACCCAGGTAATCTGTTCCTTCTGTAGAAAATACATAGGTACCACTGGGCTGGTATACTCCATTAAACAGGCCATCCCAGCCTTTGCCGGTCTCATTTGTAGAAAATAATAATTGCCCCCATCGGTTATATACCCTGAAATAACTGAGCTTGGTAATGCCCAGTGTTAGCGGTCTTAAAATATCATTCTTTCCATCACCATTGGGGGTAAAAGCCGAAGGCACTAAAATATCCGGGCTTTTTTTGTATACCCTCACCACAATATCATCCTCTGCATAACAGCCGCCCGCATTGCTTACCCGTACCCGGTATCTTATTGAGTCGATATCTCCATCCAGTATAGCAACCGGGTTAAAAATGGATGGATCATTCAAACCTGTTTCGGGGCTCCAGCTATATAACTGGCCGCCGGAAGCAATAAGTTGCAAAGGTTGATCCGGTAGTACCGCAGTATCCCTGCCTGCATTGGCCATAACCGGGGGCGCCACCGTTACAATAATCGTGTCACTAACCGGTTTCGGACAACCGATCGTATCTGTCACCTTTAATACATAGCTTGTTGTTTTAGACGGACCTGCAACCGGGTTTGCCGTATTCGCATTTAATAAAGAAGCAGCGGGCGACCAGGTAACAGAAGCCCCCACTGCGTTACCCCGCAACTGTATCCGGTTTCCGAAACAGATACTCGTATCGGGTCCGGCCATAGCTACCGGGTAGGGAGCAACTTTTATATTTACCGTATCCCTATGCTGGCATTTTCCCAGGTTGGCAGTTACATAATAACTTGTATTGACAGATGGTTTTACCAAAGGCGACTTTATACCAGCTACTGCTTCACCCGATGAGGCTGTCCATAGGTAACCTAAAGCCTGACTCAGAGTGGCCAACTGTATCGCATCCATTGCACAGATGACTGAGTCTTTACCGGCATTTACCCTAATGAAGGGTAGCACATTGACAGTGACTGAATCTGTATTGGTACACCCGTTATCATTGAGAGTAACAATATACCGGGTCGTGTCTTTAGGAAACACCAATGGGCTGGAAGTATTTGCGCCCACGATATTAATATTCGGTGTCCAGGAATAAACCCCAGGATTATTTACCCGTATGGGTAGGGTATCAATATTACAGATCAGGGTATCTTTAAAGGGTAACTGGATCCGTGGCTTGCCCGGGACCACAATGTCTTTATCCAAAGTGTCTATACAGCCCTTGCTGCTGCTGACCAGCAGGCTGATATGTTTGGTAGATGGAAAGCCATAGGTATACTTTGGATTCCTGCTTATCGAAGTATCGGCAAAGGTAGTATCATCCCCAAAATCCCAGCGCCAACTGTCAACAACGCCATATTTGGTAACTGTTGCATCATTGAATTGAAAAGGGTTCAGGTGACAACTGCCTGTGGCCGTAAAATCCGGTTTGAAACCGGGATATACAAGTACCACGGTACTTGCTTCACCCACACATTCTTTCGGGCCCTTAACCGTAAGTCTTGCTATATATCTTCCGGTATCGGGATACTTATAATTAACTGTGGCATTGGTGGAAAAATTATCAGGGGAGGATGGATCGCCGAAATCCCACAGGTAGGAAGTGATGGCTGATGAAGTGGACTGGTTTTCAAAATGCACCGTAAAATCATCGCACTGGATGATCTTTTCCGGTAATACGGCTTCTATGAAATCGCAGTTCTGTACTTTTAAGATGAAATCTTTTCGGTGTTCTGTAAACGCCTTACCGTTCCTCCATTCGGTGATACATACATTTACCACATAGCTTCCCTGTGTTGGCGCAATACCGTTGATGATACCTGTATGTGCATTGATATTCACTTTCGGCCCTAGTGGAAAATTTCCGCTGTAAGGAAATGCGTAGGGTAATGGGTTAAGATTTAAGGTGGGTGGGGGAGGTGCATTACTACTTCCGTTGCCCGCTGAATAGGCATCGCACAAAGAATAAGTAAGCGAATCACCATCCGTATCTGTGGCGCCGAAATCAAGTTTAAAAGATTTATTGGCGCATACCAATGCAGTATCGCGTATAAAAAATTGGGGGCTGCTGTTATGCCCTGAAGGAAGACTGGCAGTACCCGGGATCTTTGTAACATAATTACTCCCCACATTCATTGGCTGGGAAAGATTTGATATGCGGTCTACGCGACAGCAACCAATTCTTGAGAGTGTATAGCCAGGTATATTATCAGGTAAACTTATAGTGGCAGAATAAATACCTATTTCGTAACATACCCTTACATTACCGACCAGGCAGGAAAAATTGGATGTATTAAGTGAAATGGTCCTGATGCCGTCAATAAGTGGCAAAGGCAATGTATTTACCAGGAGACTGTTGGCATACACACCTACTGTTACAGTTTCAATTTCCAGCACCGGCCCGTTTGAGCTGCAGTCCCTGAACAACCGAAGCGTGATGCGGTACAAACTGCTGGAAGGTGCAGCCCCCCGCCCCAGGTATTCATAAAACAGTTCACCCCCTGCCACATGTCTTGCTGTTGCAGGTAAGGAACAGGTGAATAAAAGAACTATGAAGAAAAACTTCTTCATATGTTTTGTAGGGTTAATCCTTGATGAAATCTTCTATAAACTGCGACAGTTGATCTGGCATCTCCCACATGCTCATGTGTCCTGTATCAGGTAATATATGAATATACGATTTAACCGGCAGGTGAGTTTGTTGTAATACTTCATCCAGGGGTACGGCCATATCTTCTGTTCCCATTACGAACAGAACAGGTAGTGGGTTGCTTTCTAAAACCGCTCTCCTGTCTGGCCGCATTATCATGGCGCGATAATATTGCTGTAAAGTTTCTTTCGTAAAATGTGCCGCCTGGGCAATGAGCGCATCTACCTTTTCAGGATGATTCTTTTTAAAACGTTCGGCGAATAAATTAGGAATACTGGTTTTCAAAAATGCCTGTGCACCATGCTCCTCCATAAAAGCGATCCCTTTTTCACGGATCCTCTTTTTTTCTTCACTGTCGGCAAACGAAGTGGAATGGATCAATCCGAAGCTGGTTAAAAGGGATGGGTATTTTTCAGCAAATGCCAATGTAATATAGCCACCCATGCTATGGCCGATGAGGATGCAGGAATTGATGCCTTCATGCTGAAGTAATGCATGGATGCAGTCGGCGTAGTCATCTATCGAGATAGAGTCTGGAGTCTGGAGTCGGAAGTCTGGAGTAGTATTTTGTTTTTCCCAATACTCCAGACTCCTAACTCCTAACTCCAGACTAAGTAAAGAGGATTTTCCCGATCCCGGTAAATCAGGAATGATCAGTAAACAATGCTCCTGCAAAATAGCAACCTGTTCATCCCATATATGGCTGTCTTCTCCAAAGCCATGCAGCAGTAAAACAGGTTTTCCCTTACCGGTTACCCGGTAATAAATTTCAGCGGAATGATATGTGAATTTTTTTTGCATGCTGTTTCAGGATTTTGCCAGCCTGGCGGTACGGGATAATAATACGAGTACGATCGGGATAAAAGCAGGATTGAGTTGTTGTGGTAACCAGAACCAGAGTACTAATAACAAACCATACATCACTGAACAGGCAAAGAAATATTTTTTTAAGCGCGCCGGGTTTTTCCATACGGCAAAAGCAACCCATACATTGGTGGGCAAGGCCCAGAGAAGATTGTAATTGGTGGCAAATGAGCCATGATCTGTTCCAAACCAGGTAAACAGCAGTAATACACCTATCAGGCCCGTTATAAAGAAAAGCAGGAAATCAAAAACAGTGGTAATGTTTTTTGCC
>JBKJPR010000003.1:0-3030 GCA_046594275.1 Sediminibacterium sp. | reverse complement strand
GAGGCGGCGGTGCGGATTGCCTACAAGACCAGCGAGGTCTGCGCCATTTATCCCATCACGCCTTCCTCTACCATGGGCGAATGGGCCGATGAATGGAGCAGTGATAATAAACAAAATATTTTTGGCGAAGTACCGACGATTATCGAAATGCAGAGTGAGGCTGGCGCTGCCGGCGCCATTCATGGTGCCTTACAAGGTGGCGCATTGGCTTCAACATTTACCTGCTCACAGGGGTTATTATTGATGATCCCCAATATGTACAAAATTGCAGGCGAATTAACGCCAACTGTATTCCATATTGCGGCAAGAGCTTTGGCTACACATGCTTTATCCATTTTTGGCGATCACAGCGATGTGATGGCTGTACGGGGTACGGGCTTTGCCATGTTGTTTGGCAACAGCCCGCAACAGGCACATGATATGGCCATGATTGCTACTGCTGCAACGTTACAATCGAGCATTCCTTTCCTGAATATATTTGATGGATTCCGGACCTCTCATGAATTAAATGAAGTGGACATCATACCCGACGAGACCATCAAGGAAATGATTGATGTAAATGATGTGGCCCGTCATCGCTACCGTGCCTTAAACCCCGTGAATCCTTTTATACGTGGCACTGCCCAAAATCCTGATGTTTATTTCCAAAGCCGGGAGGCCTGTAACCAGCATCACTGGAATGTTCCCGGTATTGTAGAAGGCTGTATGAAAAAATTTGAGGAACTCACAGGACGTTCCTATAAGTTATTCGAATATTACGGTCATCCTCAGGCTGAAAACATCATCATCCTTATGGGCTCAGGTGCAGGCGCAGTGCATGAAACAGTGGATTACCGTAACGGCAAAGGAGAAAAAACAGGATGCCTGATCATTCATTTATACCGGCCATTCTCAGTTAAGCATTTCATCGGCGCCTTACCTGAAACGATAAAAAAAATAGCAGTACTGGACCGTTGCAAAGAGACCGGGGCCATCGGCGAGCCTTTATATATGGATGTTATCAATGCCCTGCATGAAGGTTGGCATGGCGCCATGCCTGCCACAATCGGTGGGCGATATGGGCTTGCTTCCAAGGAATTCAATCCCGCCATGGTGATGGGTGTGTTCAATGAACTTACAAAAGAATTTCCGAAAAAAGGCTTCACTATTGGAATAGAAGATGATATTACACATACCAGCCTGGATTATGACAAAACGTTCTCACTGGAAGACCAACACCTTTTCCGTGGCCTGTTTTTCGGATTGGGTGCGGATGGTACAGTCAGCGCCAACAAGAATACTATTAAAATTATTGGTGATGTAACGGGCGATCATGTGCAGGGTTATTTTGTATATGACTCAAAAAAATCCGGTTCACTCACTGTATCGCATCTGCGAGTGAGTAAACAACCTATCCGTTCTGCTTATCTTATTAACGCTGCCAACTTTGTTGCCTGTCATCATTTCAATTATTTAGAAAAATACGACATACTGAAAGATGTTCAACCAGGCGCAACTTTCCTCTTAAATGCTCCTTTCGCCACTGATGAGGTATGGAATAACCTGCCGAAAAAAATTCAGGAAGAGATCATACACAAACAACTGAAATTATACGTTATCAATGCTTCCAGGGTAGCCAGGGAAACCGGTATGGGATCACGCATTAATTCTATTTTACAAACCTGCTTCTTTGCCATTTCCAATGTATTGCCAAAAGAGGAGGCTATTTCGTATATCAAGAATGCGATAACCAAAACGTACAGCAGAAAAGGGGAAGCCGTTGTACAAAAGAATTTTGATGCAATAGATAAAACTGTAGAGAATTTAGCGCTGCTCGATTATTCACATTTGCTTATCGGCAAAAAAGAAATTGAACCGGCCATCTCAGGAAATGCTCCTGATTTTGTGCAACAGGTATTGGCAAAAATAATTGCCGGTGAAGGTGATGAATTGCCGGTAAGCGCCTTTCCTGCCGATGGCACCTATCCGTCTGCCACTACACGTTACGAAAAAAGGAATATTGCAGACCAGGTTCCTGTGTGGGATCCCGGCCTATGCTCACAATGCGGTAAATGTTTCTTTGTTTGCCCGCATGCTGCTATCCGTCCTAAAGTATA
This sequence comes from Sediminibacterium sp., assembly GCA_046594275.1. Classification (GTDB taxonomy): domain Bacteria; phylum Bacteroidota; class Bacteroidia; order Chitinophagales; family Chitinophagaceae; genus Sediminibacterium. Next base: position 934 of record JBKJPR010000003.1, on the reverse strand, counting down.
CAGCAATGATCTGCTGAAAGATGCGCCTTCTTTCTTTAAACATGTTGCGCCCATCGGCAAAGAATTCTTTAAAGACCAGGAATCTTATACTTTGCAGGTAGCAGTAGAAGATTGCACCGGATGTAATCTTTGTGTAGAAGCCTGTCCTGTTGAAAGCAAAATCGAACCGGGGCATAAAGCCATTAACATGCAGGAGGTTTTACCATTGAAAAAGACAGAAAAAGAAAATTGGGATTTCTTTATTGAGTTACCGGATATCGACAGAACAAGGATAAACCGGAATACGGTTAAGGGTTCCCAGTTACTCGAACCCTTATTTGAATTTTCCGGCGCCTGCAGTGGTTGCGGCGAAACACCGTATCTGAAATTACTTACGCAGTTGTTTGGCGACAGAATGATCGTTGCTAATGCTACAGGCTGTTCCTCCATTTTTGGAGGTAATTTACCAACTACTCCCTGGGCTAAAAACAAGGAAGGCCTCGGGCCCGCATGGGCAAACTCTTTGTTTGAAGACAATGCTGAATTTGGTTTAGGTATCAAGTTGGCCACAGATATGAAACGGAACTATGCCATTTCTTTATTGAAAAACCTGAGGGAAGAAACCGGCAATGAACTATGCGAAGCTATCTTAACCAATGCTGAAACAAACGAAGCTGAAGTTATTCAGCAACGGAAAAACGTAAATGCCCTAAAAACACGCCTGCAGGAAATTAATATCCCGCAGGCCAGGCTATTATTACAGCTTGCCAATTTCCTGGAACGTAAATCCATGTGGATCGTTGGTGGCGATGGCTGGGCATACGATATTGGCTTCGGCGGGTTGGATCATGTATTATCAACAGGTGAGAATATAAATATTTTGGTGTTAGATACTGAAGTGTATTCCAATACCGGTGGGCAAAAATCGAAATCCACACCGGTAGGCGCCAGCGCG
>JBKJPR010000106.1:0-3902 GCA_046594275.1 Sediminibacterium sp. | reverse complement strand
GTCTATCATGATGGGGATGCGTGCAATATCCGGTTCGCTCTGGATCAGGTTCATGAAACTGGTCATAGCGCTTACGCCGTCGAGCATGGCATCATCCATGTTCACATCCAGTACCTGCGCACCGCTTTCTACCTGCTGGCGGGCAACGGACAGCGCTTCTTCGAATTGATTATCCCTGATAAGCCGTGCGAATTTTTTTGAACCGGTTACATTAGTCCGCTCCCCCACATTCACAAAATTCGTTTCGGGCCGCACTACCAATGGTTCGAGACCGGAGAGGCGTAAGTAGGGTTTGATAGTGATCTCTGTGTGCATATTTATTTTTTGAACCACGAAGGCGCTAAGGCACCAAGGGGCACTAAGTTTTAAAGAATTATTCGTTTAATCCCATCTTTAATAAGAGGTACATGAAAATTGATCAAAAAACCTAATCTTTTTCCAGTCAATTTAAGATAACTCAAAAGCTGGGCCTCCCAAATGGGGTGATAATTTTCCAAGGCTTTTAATTCAATGATAATTACATCTTCAATTAATAAATCCAGTCTTAATCCATCATCTATTTTCAAACTTTCATACATAATTGGTACTGCTTTTTGTTTTAAAAAGCCGATCTCTCTTTTGGTAAGTTCATAACAAAAACATTTTTCATAAACACTTTCTAAAAGCCCCGGACCCAATTGTTTATGAATCTGATAAGAAATGTCAACTATTTCTTTCGCTAATTGCTCCTCTCGTTCGGATAATTTTGTAAACATATTTCTTAGTGTTTCTTTGTGCCTTGGCGTCTTTGTGGTTCAAAAAAATTACAAAATTTCTTCTAAAACCGGCAATACCCTCGGCGCAATCTTTCTCACATTATCCGCTATATGCTTGATATGATCGGGAGTGGTGCCACAGCAACCACCTACAATATTTACAAATCCTTCTTTGGCCCATTCTTCAATGAAATGGGCAGTTTCATGTGGCTGCTCATCATATTCACCCATGGCATTCGGTAAACCTGCATTCGGGTAAGCCGAAGTATAACACGAAGCTATCTGGGAAAGTTCTTCAATATGCGTTCTCATTTCTGCCGCGCCCAGTGCGCAATTCAAGCCAATACTTAACGGATCGGCATGCATTACAGATGTATAAAAAGCTTCCAATGTCTGCCCGCTCAGTGTTCGGCCCGAGGCATCGGTAATGGTGCCGCTGATCATGATCGGCAGTTCTGTTTTTTTCTGGTCCCGGAAATATTTTTTAGCAGCGAAGATGGCGCCTTTGGCATTCAGGGTATCGAAAATGGTTTCTATCAGGAGTATGTCCACGCCACCCTCTACCAGGCCCTTAATCTGTTCATAGTAAGCTGCCACTACTTCATCAAAACTAACTGCGCGGAAGCCGGGATTGTTTACATCCGGCGACAGGCTAAGTGTTTTATTCAGCGGCCCAATGGCTCCAGCCACAAATTTGGCGGTTGTACCCGGGTTCTCAGCAAGGAATTCAGTAACAGCGTCCCTGGCACAAGTTGCCGCGGCCACGTTCAATTCATACGCCAATGACTGCATATCATAATCGGCCATGGCGATTACGGTACTGCTGAAAGTATTGGTTTCAATGATGTCCGCACCCGCAGCCAGGTATTGTTTATGTATGCCTTTGATGATATCCGGCTGGGTAATGCAAAGCAGGTCATTATTGCCTTTCACATCTGAATGCCAGTCCTTGAAACGTTCCCCGCGGTAATCGGCTTCGGTGAGGGTATGACGCTGTATCATAGTACCCATAGCGCCATCAATCACCAATATTCTTTTTTCGAGTTCTTTTCTGATGTCCATATATTCATTTTTATGCCGCCACGGTATACGAACATACCAGTACCCGGTAATACCTTACTTAAATGAACTTGTAAACGCTTAGATAGTGTGAGAAGGTCACTTCAAAACGTTTATTAGTTCGATTTGATCCCGCCGGAAGCGGGATTACAGGCCGAACAATAAACAAATCCGCCTGAAAATAAGAATAGCAAAGATAAAGGGCTATGCGCTTATAACAAAATATAAGCGCATAGCCCTTGAAACAGAGGGTGTTGGGGGATTATTTTTTCTTTCTCCCAATATAAAAGATGCGCGAGATATTAAAACCCCAGCGAATATCTCCATTACCCCAGGAACCGGTGGTTTCATGAATAAAAGAATGTTCATTCATGCCTGTTGAATTGGTAAAATGCAGTTGAAATACGTGTCCGCCGGTATTGATATCCACCCCGATCGATAATGGATCATAGGTGCCATCAAATCGGGTTGTCTGTAAAAAATATTCAGCGTTGATACTTATGCGCCTGCTTATCCGCTGCCTGGCCAGGAACCCCAGTGAGAACAGATCCCTTCCGCCACCGGTAAAACCAAGGATCCTGTTGTAGTGTGTAAATGTAGGGGATAGCTGTAAAGAGGTATGGTCATTGAATTTCCTGGCTATCAGTAGTTGTGCTGAAAGGAAAGTGCGGTCTGAACCGGTCACTTTAAGGGAAGGATCCATCTTTACGTTTTTATACGCAAGTGATCCGACCAGGGCAATGGACAGGGGCTGCCCACCTGTACCCGAACCTTGGTGCAATAGCCTGTATTTAACAAATGCATCGTATTCTTTATTGAAGGTGGTGCGGCCGATACCTACCATCAGGTTCTTAGCCAATCCAAAATCAAATCCCATCCGCATAGAGGCGAAATCGAGGCCAAACATGTCATAAAAACCGAGGTTAAGCGGGGCGAAACGATGATTGATGCGGAAATCCATACTACCTACACCGGTTATTTCCACTGTATGACTGTTCACAAGGCGGGTTGAATAAAAGGTATTGATCACTTTTTCAGCCGGGTCTTTGTTTTCTGCTGCAAGTGTGCTGTCCTGCATTTTAAAAAGATCCACCTGTTGTGAAAAGCTTTGGGATGTAAGGAAGCTAAGGCATACAATACCCAGCAACCTCTTTGAGAAGATCATCATAAGATTAGTTTTAATATGGAATAAAAATTATTGGTATTGGCAGTTGATATCTACCACCACTTTGTCGGTGACGCTGGAGCCGTCTACATTAAAGTCTTTCATGATCGCGGTAAATTGCGCAACAGCATTCAGTTTCCCGCCTTTTACTTCCAGCGTTCCATTAACCGTGATGTTTTTGGTAACGCCATGCATGTTCAGATCCCCTTTCACGGTTATTTTATAGGTGCCTTCCTTAGTGAAATTTACATCTTTCAGGTTGAGGATATTCCCTTTAAAATCAGCCCTTGGGTATTTAGTGCTCTCCAGGTACTGGTCATTAAAATGACCCTGCATTTCTGCATATTTAAATTTGAAACCTTTTATAAGGAGGCTGAAGGTCATCTGGCCATTATCGGCAATGCGGCTGGTGACTTCATTGTTCACTGCTTTTACATCTTCATCCGAAGGAGCCGAAAAAGTAATTTTCCCGTTCCGGGTAGCATATATTTTCTGGGCGTCTGCTGTATTTACCAAAAAAAGGGTAGAAAGAATAAGGGAGAAAAATAATTTCATTGTTTCCGTTTAATTTTTTTTAACAAGTACACCTTCATTGATCACCACGTTCGCATCGGGGATATAACCCGTACAAATTCCTTTGAAAGTAATGGTTTGGCCTGGTTTCAATTCACCGGGGTTTTCTTTAAAAGTACAGTTGATTACAAAGAGAGGATCATTTGTCTTAAAATTAACAACTTTGTTCCCATCCTGGTTAGTGATTACTTCGCCAACCTCCCCTGTCATTTCAATGGCTTTATCGAGATACAGTTTATTGGCTTCTGCCTCGTTGGTGCGGAAAACATCATACAAGTTTTGTGCCGACAACTGAACGCCCTGCTCTTTGTTTACATCGCGGTGCGGTTTGTTAAATAACCACCAGGCAG
>JBKJPR010000474.1:0-2831 GCA_046594275.1 Sediminibacterium sp. | reverse complement strand
TCTGTTTTGATCCAATTATCCAGCCATTTTTTTTCAACCGTATTCACCACGTACTGGCTGTCTGTATAAATGGTAACGGGTATATGTTGTTTGGTCAGCGACTGCAATGCAATGATCACTGCCATCAATTCCATCCGGTTATTGGTAGTAAACCTGTAGCCGCCTGAGAGTTCTTTTTTCTTATCACCCCATAACAGTACTACGCCATATCCCCCCGGCCCCGGGTTACCCCTTGCTGCGCCATCGGTGTAGATCATTAGTTGGTGGGAGGGTTGCATGGGTGGGGGTGAGGGGTGAGTGGGCAATGGTGAATGGTGAATGGTGAATCCTGTAGGGGAGTGAGTTTTAAAATTTCCCAATTTCCCAATTTCAAAATTTCAAAATCCCCCATACTCCCCCTTCATATACAGCACCGCTTTTCCTGCAATAGTAACCCGTTCTCCCTGAAAGCCGCACCATAGATGCCCTTTTCTTTTGGAGAGCTGCATGGCTGTCATGGAAGTTTTATTCAGTTCTTTGGCCCAATAAGGAATTAATGTGGCGTGGGCAGAGCCGGTAACGGGATCTTCACCGATAACGGAATTCGGCACAAAGAAACGGGAAATAAAATCTACTGTATTGCCTTTGGCGGTGACTATAAAACCCAGTGTCTCCACTTTATTTAAAAAGGTAAAATCAACAGTTAGTTTTTCCACTTCTTCCTGCGAATTATACACGAGGAAATAATCCCTTGACCGCAATACTTTGGCTGGTGCGATACTCACACCTTTCAGCAGGTCATCGGGTGTGGTACAGGCAACGGGCATGCGGGCAGGAAAATTCATTTCTAATTGATCGTCTTTTTTGATAACGCTTAATATGCCGCTTTTACAGTGGAAAGTAATAGTGTTTGAATCATGTCCCAATTCATTGAAAATAACAAATGCGGTGGCCAGGGTAGGATGGCCCGCGAGGTCAATCTCCAGTTCAGGTGTGAACCAGCGGATATCAAAACTACCATCTACTTTCTTAACAAAAAAAGCAGTTTCAGATAAATTGTTTTCATTAGCCAGTTGCTGCATAGTTGCGGTAGGTAGCCATTCCTGTAAAGGACAAACAGCAGCGGGGTTCCCCCCAAAAATATGATTGGTAAAAGCGTCGACTGTGTAAATAGGGTAGGTCATTTTTTGGGTTTGTAAATTTTAAATGGGTCTTGATCCTTAAACATTGTTCCCTGTTCCCTGTTTCTTGTTTCTTGTTCCCTGTTTCTTGTTCCTTGATCCATGATCCATGATCCTTATTCCTAGAATTGATCTGCAAAATAAGGAGTATTCATTTATTGGCAAGAGGTGGTATTTTAGGCGAAAACCGCACCAACAGATGAAACAAAATTAAATCTGAACCCAGGAAACCCGAAAAGAGACAAACTAAGAAGCTGTTTGAGTTAGTATATAAAGTAAAGTATGAAGCATTTTTCGCCACAGATTACACAGATTTACACAGATTTTTTCTGTGCTAATCTGTGTAATCTGTGGCAATGGGTTTAAAATATAATTAACTCAAATAGCTTCTTACATGGACAATTTAAGAAAATACTACAAAAAATGTAGTGCAATAGGGGAGGCCTGCAATCCATACCATTTCTCAAAATATCCAGGTATTTATGCACGGAATCAGCACTTTTTACCCTTTTTGGTAGGAAATGAAAATTCAAAATTGTAGCTTTATTTGATTAAAAAAACTACCTGGTGCATGGATAACAGGTTTATGGGGTAAAAAATTGAAACTCTATATTAAATACATGGTAAGCCTTCGTTGTAAAATGATGGTGAAAGCGGAATTGAAAAATCTTGGCTTGAACTACGTTATTGTTGACCTGGGAGTAGTTGATATCCTGGAAAATATTACACACGAACAGCATGAACAACTGAAAATAAACCTCCTCAGATCTGGCCTCGAATTGCTGGACAATAAACGGACTATCCTGATCGAAAAAATAAAAAATGTGATTATTGAAATGATCCATTATTCGGATGAACTGCCCGCGGTAAATTATTCAGATTATATCAGTGAAAAACTACATTATGATTATAACTACCTGTCTAATATATTTTCGGAGGTGAAAGGCATCACTATACAACAATTCATCATCACCCATAAAATTGAAAAGGTAAAAGAGTTACTCCTCTACGATGAGCTTACGCTTACAGAAATCGCCTATAAACTACATTACAGCAGCGTTGCTCATTTGTCAAACCAGTTCAAGAAAATTACCGGTCTTTCTCCTTCCTATTACAAACTATTGAGGCAAAAGCGCAAAGTGAACCTGGAAAACATGTGATATATGTAACATTTTCTCTTAGATGTGCAATGCTTTACAGGTTTAATATCCCCAACTTTGCTATTGGTATGTTGACTGACAATAAATATTAAAAACCGAAAACCGGGATGAAAGACCTCGATGGTAGTATAGAGTTAGCAAAATCAAAGGCGCACATCGTTGTTGAGATCATTGAATATGTGCCCAATGCCGTAGTAAGCAAAACCATTATCAAAAAGATAACCGGCAATGTTACAGTAACGTCTTTTGATGCAGGCGAGGAGTTAGCCGAAAAAATTTCTCCTTTTGACACCTATATCCAGATCATTGATGGGGCCGCTGAACTGGTCATTAATGATAAGAAATACAAGCTTAAGTTAGGCGAGGGGATCATCATTCCCGCGCATGCAAAGCATAATTTCAATGCCAATGAGCAATTCAAAATGATCTCCACCGTCATCAAAAGCGGGTACGAGGATTAAAAACTTGAAACACCTGCCAATCTGGATATCTCAAAAAAATAAATTTTCTG
>JBKJPR010000390.1:0-2750 GCA_046594275.1 Sediminibacterium sp. | reverse complement strand
TGACTTCGTGGATCTTGACTGGAAACTGGTTTCCCCGGAAAATAAGAAACTGGTGATCATTACACATGGGCTGGAAGGCGATTCGCACCGGCATTATGTATTGGGTATGGCCAGGCTATTTACCCAGAACGGGTATGATGCCCTTGGATGGAACTGTCGTAGTTGCAGCGGGGAACTGAACCGATTACTCCGTTTCTACCACCATGGCGACACAGGTGACCTGCGACTAGTTATTGATCATGCACTTTCAAAATATACGTATGATGAGATAGTACTGGTTGGCTTTAGTATGGGTGGCAGTTTAACCCTGCGCATACTGGGAGAAGATCCTGCAAAGGTTCCCGTACAAATAAAAAAAGCCATTGCTTTTTCTGTTCCCTGCGATCTGCTGGCGGGGGTAAAAGCATTATCCAAACCTGGCAATAAGGTGTATGCCAACCGTTTCCTGCAGAAGCTGGGAAAAAAGATACGGGAGAAAGAAAAATTATTCCCGGGCCAGATCAGTTATGAAGGTTACAAAAAGATCAGGCATTTTACCGAATTCGATGACCGCTATTCCGCGCCACTACATGGCTTTACAGACGCCCATGATTTTTATAAGCGTGCCAGTGTAAAACCATTTTTGAAAAATATCCGGGTCCCTGCCTTATTGGTGCAGGCATTGAATGATCCGTTTTTACTGGAGGGATGCATACCCTACGATGAAGCGGCTCATAATGAACATCTGTTTTTAGAAACCCCCGACCAGGGTGGCCATTGTGGTTTTATGCTACCGGGAAGTGAGTACTCCTGGGCTGAGTTGCGGGCGCTGGCTTTTGCCAGCGGCGCGCACAGCGGTCGGGGCGCTGGAGCGCCCTGACCGCTGCACTCACCATATATTCTTCAGATCTTCTTCCACCATCACCAAAGAACTGCCCTCATAAAAAGTCGAAGCATTATACCCCGTAAGCGACAGCAATAAGGATTGATTGCAATTCAAATACATCTCCATTCCCATATACCCCCGAAAAGATGAGTACTGCCAGTCTTCCATTCTCTTGACGAGGTTTGCTTTTAAAGGGTTTTGATGAATGTAATGCAGGCAGGTGATGATATAACTGTTTGCGTTACCCCCACCGGTCAGGACGCTGGGAGCGTCCCGACCGGTGGGGGTAACGCATTTGGCTTTTGTTTTTTGCTGGAACAAAGAGCCCGTTGTACCATTCTGTTTATTGATTGCCTGCGAATAACTGCTTAAAAGTTTGCCAATGTGAAAGGGCAATTCCTGCATGGGTTTCCCGCCAAAAGAAGGCCGTGCAACACAACTTTTTTCGGTTGCGTATATCAATAAATGAAAATGATTCGGCATCAAACACCAGCAAAGGATTTCACAGACCGGCGAAAGTTGAGTATCTATTTTTTGTAGCAGGAATCTGTAATTCCTGTCGCTGAAAAAAATGCGTTGTTTATTATTGCCACGGTTGTATATATGATAGACCTGGTGGGGTATAAAATACATAACGGGTGGAGTTGAAAAATTTTAAAATGTGATTCTATTAGTGTTTTAGCGTAGCGTTCAGGCCGCTTTAGCGGCCTGAACGCGCCAGGTGCGCTATCATCATCCGTATCTCGCCATAGCCGATCTCTTCGGGCAGGTTGTCTTTGATTAATTTCAGGCTGAGGGCACCGTATTGGTTTACAGCAGCTTCTATCAACTCCTGTTTATCGGAGGGAACAAAGTCCTGTATAGCCAGTTCACCGGTGGTTATGTAATAACTCAGGTGCGTTTCAATGGTCATGGGAGAGAGCTGTCGAACTGCTGCAATATCGGCAATTGAATTCCCCGCACGGTACATTTCATAGCTTGCCTGTTTGGTAGCGGTTACCCGTTCATGCGCCACACCCGGCTTCCTTATTTTTTTGGGCCGTTTCAATTCTATCCGCGATACATGCCCATGCGCGTTGCAATAGTCCTGTATCATTTCGAGGAACGGTGTTCCGTACTTTTCAATTTTGAAAGCGCCAAACCCGGAAATATTAGGCAGGTCATTTTTTGAAAGTGGCAGGTAGGTTGCCAGGTCAAGTAAGCTGCTATCGCTGAGTATAAGATAAGCAGGCACATTTTCTTCATGCGCTACCTGGTTGCGCAGCTTCTTCAGGTTTTCGAATAATTCTTTTTCATAGTTGTGCTGCTGGTAGATCACCGGCTCTTTCCGGATCGTTACCTGAACCGGCGCAGACAAATAAACTTTTTCGCCTTTAAATAAAACAGCATCGCTTTTATCGGTCAGTTTAATCACCGGAAACTCGTTACTGGTTTGCTCCAGGTAACCATAATGCAGCAATTCTTTCAGGTAGTGCATCCATTCCTCTTTTGGTTTGTCTTTACCAATACCGTATACAGATAACTGTTTATGCTCTTCCCGTATTTTTTCGCTGTTGCTCCCTTTTAAAATATCCACCACGTACCGCATCCCAAAACTTTGTTTAACACGGTACACCGTACTCAGTATCTTCTGCGCTATCACGGTACTGTCCTGCAGCGCAGGTTTATCGAGGCAGGTATCGCAACTGCCGCAAAAATCACTTGTTTGCTCGCCAAAATAACCCAACAGGTATTTGCGCCGGCACTGCCTTGTTTCGCAGAACCCTACCATCTGGTCGAGTTTCTTTAATAAAATCTTTGTCTGTTCGGGGTTATTCTCTATGTGTGCAAAATTGCGCAGCTTCATTACATCGCCCGCGCCATAAAACAAAACGGCCTCGCTGTG
>JBKJPR010000321.1:0-2899 GCA_046594275.1 Sediminibacterium sp. | reverse complement strand
CTTCAACGCTTCTTCGCCTGAAATGGCAAACACAAATTCTACCAGCCCTTCACGGATCTCTTTCCGAAAACGCTGCTGAAATAAGGTTTGCATGTCTTGCTCGTCATCTACTACCAGTATTTTCATGATCATTTTTTTATTTTAAATGTGAAGTACCATTGGCTTTCTATGTTCAATATGTTTTTCTATCTACCTATGTGTTGAAAAAAACACATAAAGACATAGGTAAACTTAGTACACAAAAGACATTTTATACAATTATTTTCATTTGCACAACGCGTTATTTGATAATTAACCCTTTACAACAGGCAGCACAATTTTAAATTCCGCATACTCTCCTTCTTTACTTTCTACTGTCAGTTCACCGCCATGACCCTTGGTAACAATGTCGTAACTCATCGATAATCCGAGCCCCGTACCCTGTCCCGTGGGTTTAGTGGTAAAAAAAGGTTGAAATATTTTATCAGCTATTTTTTGTGGAATACCACTGCCATTATCAAGAACTGTAATTTCCACCCCCCTTCCCCCCGCCTGTCCGGCTGGAAGTGCTATATTTTTAGTACTGACCGTAACAGCAGGCTCATACTTAGTCTCACCTTCCGCTTGAGTGAGGATATTCTTTTTATCCGTTACTGCGTAAAATGCATTCGTAATTAAATTAAGTATAACTCTTCCAATATCCTGCGGAAGGATATTGATTTTACCTAAACTATCATCAAAATGAGTAACTATAGTAACATTAAATGATTTGTCCTTAGCACGTAAGCCATGATAAGCCAAACGTAAATATTCATCAGCCAATGCATTGATATCTGTGGGTTCTTTTACGTTACTGCCGTTACGGCTGTGTTGCAGCATGCCTTTTACAATGGCATCGGCACGCTTGCCATGGTGGTTTATTTTTTCTTCATTTGCTGATACTTCCTCTGCAATAGATTTTGCTTCTGTTATATTTCCCTTGTCTATTTCTTCCTTCATTTCAGTAATCAATTCTGTATTTATTTCTGAAAAATTATTTACAAAATTTAATGGGTTCTGAATTTCATGGGCAATACCGGCGGTTAATTCTCCCAATGAAGCAAGTTTTTCCTGTTGCACCAACTGGGTTTGCGTACGCCGCAACTCTTTTGTTCTTTGTTCTGCTTCTTCCAGCAACCGGGTTGTTTTATTGAAAAGGCGTGCATTTTCGATAGCCGTTGCAGCAAGTGGAGCAAACATATTAAGCAATTTCAGGTCGGTAGTATTGAAATGTCTGTTCTTTTCAAGATGTGCACTGGCCAATGCCCCCACCAACTGATTACCTATAAGTAACGGCACAACCATTACACTATTAATATTTTCAGCGTATTGGTCCGACCTGCCTTCCCAGGCCTGGTAGTCAGGAATGATTAATGGTTCCAGTGTTGCGGCCACCCTGCCCATGGCACCTTCGCCAAGTTTGAGGAATACGCCACTTGAGTTCATACCAAGGTTATGACTCGCAACCACTTCCAATGCTTTCAGGTCTTCATGATAAATGGCCAGTTCGCCACCGGTAACCCCAAGCAATGAAACGGCACGCTCCAGCACGGACCCCAGCAAAAGATTAAGGTCCAGTTTACTGGACAAATCAGTCATCGTATCCAATAATGCTTTTTGTTCTTCCGCACGGCGACGTTCTGCCTCAAAAAGGCGTGCATTTTCAATAGCCGTTGCAGCAAGTGGGGCAAACATATTAAGCAATTTCAGGTCGGTAGGATTGAAATGCCTGTCCTTTTCAAGATGTGCACTGGCCAATGCTCCCACCAACTGATTGCCTATGAGTAACGGTACAACCATTACACTATTAATGTTTTCTGCGTATTGGTCTGACCTGCCTTCCCAGGCCTGGTAGTCAGGAATGATTAATGGTTCCAGTGTTGCGGCCACCCTGCCCATGGCACCTTCGCCAAGTTTGAGGAATACGCCACTGGAGTTCATACCAAGGTTATGACTCGCAACCACTTCCAATGCTTTCAGGTCTTCATGATAAATGGCCAGTTCGCCACCGGTAACCCCAAGCAATGAAACGGCACGTTCCAGCACGGAACCCAGCAAAAGATTCAGGTCCAGTTTACTGGACAAATCAGTCATCGTATCCAATAATGCTTTTTGTTCATCCGCTTTCCGTCGTTCCGTTTTAATAAGGCGGTCATTCTGAAGCGTTACACTGATGCTTTTGGCAAGTGAATTCAACAGTCGGATATGTTCCTCATCGAACACAGTTTCCTTTGTATTGTGTTTAAGGCTGATGTAACCACGTACTACTTCATCCACCACCAGGGGTGCGAAAAGAAAAGATTTTGGGATATCTATCTTGGCAGAAGAAACATACGCAACTCCCAATATATCATTCACAAAGTTTTCGGTATTCTCATTAACAAGTATCTGGGTATGCGTGTCGATGAGTATCTGCCGGATCTTATTATAAGGCCGGGGATCAGGGTATACCCGTTTACCTTCTTCCAGGTGATATTGAAAATATTCTGTTCTGGAATCATGGTCGAAAGTGGCAATAGAAATGACATACTCATCAAACATGGCATGAAGCTGATTTCCTACAAGGTCAAAAATAAATGACATTTCCTTTTGAGATAATAAAGCTTCCTGTATACTGCTGAACAAAGCAAGCTCCGCTTTACGCTGTTGAAGCGAATGCTCCAGCATCTGGTTCCGTTCCTGTATCTGGCTTTTTTTATCCATGATTAGCTATCAATATTACTTGAAATTCCGCACCCGATTCATCGCTTTTTACACTCAGGTTGCCTCCATGTGCTTTAATGATGTCGTAACTTATCGATAAACCCAGGCCCGTTCCTTCGCCTGTGGGCTTGGTGGTAAAGAATGGATGAAAGATTTTATCCACTACTTTTTGCGGGAT
>JBKJPR010000155.1:0-3131 GCA_046594275.1 Sediminibacterium sp. | reverse complement strand
TATCTTTTCCAGTTCTTCTGTGAATTGCATGCCTAAATTTAAGTGATTAAATATATTTGATCAGACGGCTAAATCGTTTCGTATGCACAAAGCTTAGTCTTTCCTGCTTAAACTCCTTACTTAATTACGAAAACGTTTGCATGGAAGAAACTTGCTGCTGGGATAGAAGACTGCCAGCCTTGAGATGCACTGTGCTAGTGGTGAATGGTGAATGGGCAATGGTGAATCACTCATTTGCCATTCACTATTCACTATTGCCTCCTCATAAACTCACTCCCCGTTTCCACGGGATAAAATCATCCTGGTTCAGTAAAACTGCTTTGGGAATGATTTCACCGCTGGCAGCTTTGATACAATAGTCTAATATCTCCTCGCCCATTTCCTCCACTGTCTTTTCTCCTTCGATAATAGCGCCGGTATTAATATCTATAATATCCCCCATCCGTAATGCCAGGGATGAATTGGTTGCTACTTTGATGGTGGGGCAAATCGGATTACCTGTTGGCGTACCTAAACCGGTGGTAAATAAAATAAGCGTGGCCCCACTGGCTGCTTTACCCGTAGTAGCTTCCACATCATTGCCCGGTGTGCAAACCAGGTTCAATCCGGGTTTCATCGCAGGTTCTGTATAATCTAATACATCTACCACCGGAGAGGTGCCGCCTTTTTTGGCCGCGCCATTGCTCTTGATGGCATCCGTGATCAATCCGTCTTTGATATTGCCGGGCGACGGGTTCATATCAAAACCCGATCCTACGCTTTCTGCGGCCTGGTTATAACTCTGCATCAGGTGTATGAATTTCTTAGCGGCCGCTTCATCAATCGTTCTGTCGATCAGTTGCTGTTCTGCACCGCATAATTCCGGGAACTCTGCTAATAAAACTTTCCCGCCCAACGCCACCAGCATGTCGGAACAATAACCAACAGCCGGATTGGCGGATATACCGCTGAATCCATCGCTGCCGCCGCATTTTACTCCGAGGCAGAGTTTATCCAGCGTTGCGGGTTGTCTTTCGAATTTATTTATTTCAATCAACCCGGTAAATGTTTTGCGGATAGCTTCCGTAATCAGTTGATCCTCACTTTGCGATTGCTGCTGTTCAAAAACATAGAGCGGTTTATTGAATTCCGGGTTACGTTGTTTAATATCATCCAGCAGGTTCTGTGTCTGCAGGTTCTGGCAACCCAGGCTCAAAACAGTAATACCTGCTACGTTGGGATGGTCGGCATAAGCAGCAAGCAATTTGCTCAGCATGGCAGCATCCTGCCGGGTTCCACCGCAACCACCCTGGTGATTAAGGAATTTGATGCCATCTACATTAGCAAATACTCTTTTAGCGGGAACGAGTGATTCTTTTATATCCAGGTTTGCTGTGCTGATATCAGCGCCTGATGTATATAATTCAAGCAGGAGGCTTGTCTTCTGTTTGTATTTATCTGTAACGGTATATCCCAGTTGTGTATACAATGCTTCGCGGATAACATCCAGGTTCCTGTTTTCACAAAAAACGGTTGGTATGAACAGCCAATAATTAGCCGTACCCACTCTTCCATCGGGCCTGTGGTATCCGTTAAAGGTTTTGTGTTTGTATTTCGATACATCGGGTGGCTGCCAATGGTAATGGTAAGGCCTGTAGGCATAGGGTTCTGCTGCATGTTTGGTATTGGTTGTTGTCATTTTATTGCCGGCCAATACTTCTTGCTGCGTCTTACCCACCATTACACCATACATAATAACCGCATCACCCGGTTTCATATCCTGCATAAAAAATTTATGCTTTGCGCCGATATCCTCCTGCAAAACGTAATCGGTCTCTTTATAATGTATCGCTTCTCCTTTAGCAAGGTTCACCAACGCCACCAATACATTATCATCCCGATGTACCTGTAAGATCTTTCTTTTGTTCATGTTACCGGTTTTTTTGTTAACCCCGACCGCAGTGTCTTGCTAACGCCCTGTTCCATTAATGATAAAAGGTATATGTGAACAGCATCAGCAAAGCCATTATACCGGGTCAGGTCTTTACCAAATATCGCTGTATTCTGTAATATATTTTCTACTATGGTATCCATTCTGCCCGCCTGCCATTCGTTACACCATAAGGCAGATTTATCATCCTGTATACGGTAGCTTGTGCCATTGGATTCACTGTAATATGCATTTTCGTCTGTTTTGGTTGACCGCATAAATAAAATGAAAGCTGCAAACCCTAATGCCATTAATTCGGGCGCTTCATTACTGCGGGTATAATATTTTTCAAGCAAAGGCACTGTGCGCATTACCATTTTAGAAGTGTACTGTACCGTGATCGCTAACCATTGGTGTTCAATAAAAGGATTTTTGAACCGATCGATTACCTGTGCTGCAAAATGATTCGCTTCTTCTATACTGATATCATCCTGTACAACCAGTGGAACGATTTCCTGAAACATCAGCCTGGAAATATAATCTCCAAAAGTTTTGTCGTTCATTGCTTCTTTCACCGTTGTAAAGCCGGCGAGATGAGCCAGACCGCAGGATAACGTGTGTGAAGCATTCAATAACCGAAGTTTCAGTTCCCTGAATTTATTGATATCCGGCGCCAGTACAACCCCATCATCTGCCTTACTAAAAGATAAAATAGCTTTGGTTCTTTCGCTGGTTGTTTCAATGGCCCATAAACGGTAGCATTCCGACATGATCATCAACTGGTCACCGTAGCATAACTGTTGTTCCACGATAGCCTGCTCAGTACCTGATAACTTACCCGGAACGATCCGGTCAACCAGCGAATTGCAAAAATCATTCGCAGTATCCAGCCAGTTAAGAAAAGCCTTATCCAATCCTTTCAGTTGGGCAAGCTTTGTCACTATTTTTTTTAATTGTGTGCCGTTCTCAACAATCAGTTCTGTAGGTATGATCACCATGCCGGATTCAGCACTTCCGTTAAATGCCAAATACCTGGCCTGTAAAAAACTTAACAGTCTTCCAGGGAAAGAAACAGGGTTAGACGTATGTGCATCGGATTCCACCAATACAATACCTACTTCGGTTGTATTTGAGAGGATCACCTGCATATCGGGAAAAGAAGCGCATTGTTCTATCTCTTTCCATTGTTCATTAGCGGATAATACACGGCTGATAGCAGCAT
>JBKJPR010000077.1:0-4867 GCA_046594275.1 Sediminibacterium sp. | reverse complement strand
ATGGGTATCTCCGGCTGTTGCCATTTACCCAGTACAAATGCTACTTGTGTTCCCCTGGGAAAGTCATTCCCTATACCAAACCGCAATTTTGGGTATTGGTCCGTACCAAGGGTAAGCTGTATATCCCTGAGACCATTATGCCCCGCATCGCTGCCTGAGCCACGTAAACGGATCTTTTCTAGAGGGAGGGCAAGATCGTCTACTACAGTGAGCGTGGCAGATAGTTCTATCTTCTCCTTATCCATCCAGTATTTAAACGCTTTTCCGCTCAGGTTCATATAGGTGTTGGGTTTGATGCAGATAAAGAGCTTACCCTTCCATTTCACTTCGGCCACTTCGGCCAGCCTGTCTGTTTTAAAGAAACCACCGTGTTTCAATACAAAAGCGCTCACCACATCAAAACCTATATTATGGCGTGTGTGGCGGTATTCCTCGCCAATATTACCCAGGCCAACTATCAGGAACTTATTCATACGGGTCCAAAAATAGCCTGTTAACCGAGATTTTGCAAAAGAGGATAATGGTTAATATCTATTCGGATGCTATTTACTATGGCTTTTTCGTATAGGACTGCCGTAATTAAAATTCCAAAGCGTAATTTCACTACGGGCAGCCAAAACAGGATCCAATGTTTCGATCGATATTTAAGAGGTTTTATACTTTTGGGGTAAGAGTTGCCAATATTGGTGTTTCCGTCGACCTCGACTTTCATGAGAAGACAAAGACACAGGTAATGAACCTGGTAGTGGCCACCGGTATTCCCATAAATATTTTTTTCGCCATACTCAATTTCGTTCAGCAAAAAACCCTGTTGGCGGGCATCAATTTCTTGCTTTTTATCGGGGGTATCCTGATACTTTTCATCAACAGCCGACGGAGATTTTTACTAAGCAGGTCCCTTCTGACTTTCCTTGCCTGTGTCCTTTTTACCGCCGAGGCTGTTTTATTCCGGAATGGAGGTGAATACTACCTGGTGGCCAACCTCATTATTATCATTATCTATTTTAATGAAAAAAAATACCTGATAGCCATCTCTATGGTAAGCTGTTTATTATTTATTGGGGTCAAAATATTTTTAACCACTTCTTATGTATACGATACCGTTCCTTTTGGCAGGATTATTTTTAATATCTGCTGGGCATTGATCACTACCACGGTTGCCCTCCTGTTCTTTAAAACGGAACAGATCAGTTACCAGAAGCAAATTGAAGAAAAGAACGGCGAACTGCAACGGTTAAATGATACCAAGGAGAAGCTGTTTTCCATTATTGCACATGACCTCCGTTCTCCTATCGGGCAGTTAAAAAACGCACTTGACCTGGTTAACAAAGAGTACCTGTCGCCGGAAAAATTCCAGGAAATATCTGCCAGGCTATCTGTTGAAGTTGGTCAATTACATAGTACCCTTGATAACCTGCTGAGGTGGAGCCTGAGCCAGTTCCAGGGAATAAAAGTAAAGCCCGAAAAAACGGCGTTGGCTGTGGTCCTTGCAAAAAATATGAGCCTGTTTAAACAAAATCTCGAACAGAAGAATCTTACCATACAACTGGAAGGGGCCGAACAGTTCATCCTGGTAGACCCTGATCATTTGTTGCTGATACTGCGAAACCTCTTCTCCAATGCAATCAAGTACAGTTATCCCGGCAGTACCATTCTTATCCGGGCCGAGGCGAAGAATCAAAAAGTGATCATCGAAGTGGCTGATAAAGGGATAGGTATGAGTGCTGAGATAGTAACCTCGATATTCAGCCCGGAGACTACCCTGTCAAAAAACGGCACGGCCAATGAGAAAGGTACCGGCCTCGGACTCAAACTATGTAAAGAGTTCATTGAAAAAAATCAGGGCAGTATCTGGGTAGAGAGCCTTGAGAAAAGAGGAAGCAGTTTTTATATTTTGCTTCCCGAGGCACCATAAAAAAACCCGGCATATTACCGGGTTTATAATTCAGTTCGCTTATATGCGGATTATTTTTTCTTCTCTTCTTTAACAGGTGCCGCAGCTTTAGCGGGTGGCGCGGCAGCTTTAACTGCTGTAGTAGCTTCTTCCTGTTTCAAAATACGTGTTAATACAACAGAAGCAATTGGAATACGTGGAGAGTTTAATATTTCTATCCCGTCGAGCTTTACATCTTCCACCCGGATGTTGCCATTCAGGTCCAGGTTAGTAATATCAACAGTGATGGTTTCCCTTAAGTCTTTAGGCAATGCCTTTACTTTCAGAGATTTCAATTTAGTGACCAATTTACCACCCCCTTTCACACCCACAGAAACGCCTGTGAATTTAATCGGTAAAGTAGCTACCACCTTTTTATCCCCAACCAGTTCTAACAGGTCAACATGGATCAGTGAATCTTCTACTTTGTCAAATTGCAGATCTTTCAAAATGCATTTGTACGTTTTGCCGTCTACAGTAACATCGGCCAACTGAAATTCACCAGTGTACACCAAAGGCTTAAAAGCCTTTGCAGAAGCGTAAAAATTAACCTCCTGAGCACCCCCGTAAATTACACCCGGCACATTGTCCTGAGAGCGAATCTGGCGGGCGGCTTTTTTGCCATGCTCGGTCCTCAGGTGACCTTCGATTGTAATTGTTTTCATTTTATTGTTTTTTGGACGGCAAAGGTAGGGGAAAGTCAGGAGTTAGAAGTTAGGGGTCTGAAGTATTTTTCGTCCCCCAGACTCCTGACTCCTCACTCCTCACTTCAGACTTACTTATCTCGTCCCCGAAGTTGTGAGTGAATAAACAGGCTTGTAATGCTCTTATTCTCATAGGCATTACGTATGGCAATGGCAAAAAGATCGGCTACGGAAATGATCTTTATTTTGGGGGCGTCTTGCTTTAGGGGGATGGTATCGCAGACGATCAGCTCTTCGAGAACACTGTTTTCAATGTTTTCATAGGCTTTTCCACTCAATACCGGGTGAGTAATCAGCGCCCTCACACTGCGGGCGCCTTTGTCTTTCAGCAATCCGGCTGCTTTGGCAAGGGTACCCCCTGTATCGCAGATATCATCTACGAGGATAATATCTTTATCTGTAACATCCCCTATCACTACCATGCTGGCTATTTCATTGGCCCTTTTGCGGTGTTTATCACAGATGACCATTTCGGCGTTGAAATAACTGGCGATTTCCCTTACGCGGTTGGTACTGCCCACATCTGGTGCGGCAAAAGAAAGATTCTGAAGTTTGAGTTGCTCTATATACGGGATGAAAATAGCTGAACTGTCGAGGTGATCCACCGGTACATCAAAGAAAGCCTGTATCTGGGGTGCATGCAGGTCCATAGTAATGATCCTGTCTGCGCCTGCAGCTTCGAGGAGGGTTGCTATAAGCTTGGCGCCGATGGCAACACGGGGTTTATCCTTTCTGTCTTGCCGGGCAAAGCCATAATAAGGAATGACCGCGATAATCTTATGGGCGCTGGCCCTTTTGGCAGCATCGATCATTAATAACAGCTCCATCAGGTTATCAGTGGGGGCATAGGTGCTTTGAACCAGGAAAACATAATCGCCCCGGATACTTTCCAGGAAAATGGGTTGAAATTCCCCGTCACTGAATTTCTGGATATTAATCTTACCGATGGGGGCGCCAAAACGTTGGGCAATTTTCTCAGCCAGCTTTTGTGAACCGGTGCCGGAGAATATCTTGACGGATGGGTTCATATTACATGAGGATGTGCCGCGAAGATAGAGATTAGGTTAAGAAATTGTAATTTGATTTTGCATTAATTTTTACTATGAGGAAATTTTCTATTAAACAATGGGCCGCAGATGACCAGCCCCGGAAGAAACTACTGCTTAATGGCGCCGATACACTCAGCAATGCTGAATTGCTGGCTATCCTGATCAATAACGGCACCCGTGATCATTCAGCGCTGGATGTTGCCAGGAACCTGTTACAGGCAGTTAACAACGACCTGCAAAAATTAGCCGGTCTGAGTGTTAAAGAAATGGTGAAAGAAAAAATCAAAGGCCTTGGAGAAGCCAAAGCCATTAGCATTGCGGCCGCCCTCGAGCTTGGGATAAGGAGAAGTGCAACTATTAAGAAAAAGGACCATATCACCCGCAGCAGTGATATTGCAGATTACCTGCGGGCAAGCCTCGAATACCGGAAGCAGGAAGTATTCGCCGTTGTATTTCTCAACAGAGGTAATAAAGTAACCCATATAGAGATCGTGAGTGAAGGCGGCATGACCGGTACCGTTGCGGATCCAAGGATTATTCTAAAAAAAGCATTAGAAAATGATGCTACCGCGCTCATACTTTGTCACAATCATCCCAGCGGCAACCTGAAACCCAGTAGTGCAGATGAAGCGCTCACCCAAAAAATAAAACAGGCCGCGGCATTATTTGATATCCGCATTATGGACCATATTATCGTGAGCAATGAAGGGTTTTTTAGTTTTGCGGATGAAGGATTATTATAGTTTGGGGTTTGGGGTTTGGGGTTTGGAGTTTGGGGTTTGGAGTTTGGAGTTTGGAGTTTGGAGTTTGGAGTTAAAACCATTTACAACCCCAAACCCCAAACTCCAAACTGCTTCTACGCTTGCGCCGTTGGTCCGCCGAAATTCATAGGGATCTCAATATGCTCGAGATCTTTGATGGCGCCGTTTGCAGTTTCGTAGCGTTCTATATTTTCTTCCAGCGCTTTCATGAAACGTTTGGCATGCATGGGGGTAAAGATAATTCTGGACTTGACCTTACTCTTAGGAGTTCCGGGCATCACATTTACAAAATCGATCACAAACTCGGCATTGCTGTGGGTAATAATGGCCAGGTTGGCATAGGACCCTTCTGCTACTTCTTCACTGATCTCGATATTTAACTGGGTGGTGGGTTGTTGTTCCATATCTAACTAATTGTGA
>JBKJPR010000043.1:0-2800 GCA_046594275.1 Sediminibacterium sp. | reverse complement strand
ATTTTGTTTATTATCACTGCTCCATTCATCGGCCCATTCGCCCATGGTAGAGGAAGGCGTGATGGGATAAATGGCGCAGACCTCGCTGGTCTTGTAGGCAATCCGCACCGCCGCCTCATTGCCATCTATAATTTCAATAGCATGCGTTCCAGGCCGCTGTTGTGCATGTTTTTTTCTTTCTTGTAGGCTGGTTTCCATGATTTCTTTTTAGGTAAGAAGTACAATTTTCCTCCATATAATTGGCAAAGCTACCTTCATGCTATGTCATAAAGCATGACAAAAATCAGGTACCCGGTTGTGGTACGTGGTAGCCGGGAATCGTGGGTAATATAAATGCAGGGCGTATGCTTGGCAAGTGCCTTTTAGGTAAAATTTGAATAATTGTGGGTTTTCAGCCGTTGTTGTTGTTTTCACGAGCAACAAATTCTCTTATATCTGTAATCCCTATTGCAAAACCAATTTAAAAACCAACACTTAAGTCTGAGGCTTATTATAGTTTTTACAGACAAATCTCGAACCATTTTAAATATTGGAATAAAGGACGGGAAAGGATCACCATTTTCTTTTTAAGCAACCCCATAATTGATACCCCTTCCGGATCCGTGTTGCAGTATCATTTTATTGGAAACCATTTTATTTAAAATCTTTTTCACGGTCGACTGAGGGATATTGAGCTTTACTGCAATTGCACCCGATTGACAGCCTGGATGGTTTTCTATAAACAGGTAAATGGATGAATCCCTTGGCGACAATGGGGTGGGGTTGGCTTGTGTATTCAGTTTGGTAAATAACAGGTCTGAAATTGTACGCAATGACTGTAAAAAGAAAAACACCCAGGCCGACACCTCTTCGCCCGGTCTTTGATGTTGGCATTCCATCAGTACACGATAGTATTCTCCTTTTTTGTTTTCTATTTCGTGCTCAAAACTGACATACTGTATCCATTTATATTGATGCTTCAGTAACAGGAGTGTGGCCAGCAAACGGCTGAGCCTTCCGTTGCCATCCTGGAATGGATGGATACTTACAAAGTCATAACAGAATAAAGCACACTTAACAAGTGCGTGTGTTTGCTGGTCCTTGTGGTACCAGTCAATTAATCCGGCCATGGCGGTTTCCGTTTCCAGCCCTGGCGCTGTAGTTTGAAAAATTATCTGCTTAGTTCCATCCGGGTTTGTCGCTTCTACAACATTGCTGTGTTGCTTATATTGGCCCTTATGCCATTCGTCTTTGTCACTGTACTTTAATAAGATATTGTGCAGAGTTTTGATAGTTCCTTCACTGATTTCCATATCCTTCCAGGATTCTGAAATAATATCCAGTACACTAAAATACCCGGCTACCTCCTGCGAATCCCTGTCCTCCAGTTTAGCAATACTCAATTTTTCTATCAGTACTGCAACCTCGTCATCTGACATCGCAGATCCTTCAATCCTTGTTGATGCACCTACGCTTTTGACTGTTGCGATAGATTTTAATTCTTTCAGGTTTCTTATTTCCCTTTTTTCTATCGATGTCCACGATGCGTCAAAACGGTCTATCTGGCTTATTGTATCGATCAGTTTCCAATCAAGCGCGAGGCGAAATGTATATACCTGTTCCATGATGTTTTAATTAATATGTATCCGATTAGGTACGCAAATATACGAAAACGAGTCGTAAAATACTATTTTGATACTGTATGGTTCGATTAGATGCGGTTTTGATCCCCGAAGGGCAGAATTGAGAATATGGATTAATTTATAAAATCCACAAATCCCGGCTGAATTTCATTAGAAAGAGATGGTGAGAATTTTGGTTTCGTACAATCCGCCTGCTTTATGGGAAGCATATCCTGATCTAAAACACAACAGGGAAAATGGAATATGGTTGGTGAGAAATAACCTTTCAAATTGAACACAATGCGAAAAACTGCTGTGCCACTGCCTGTAAGAAGTTAGCATTTTGTTCCGTTTCGGAATGATTTGCGAACTTTTCATTTTGGGCGTTTCGTATATTTAAGTTTGTGTGCTATGTTCGCTAGCTTTTGTTATCCACAATTACAAATTTTTACTTTCCTTTTGTATCAAATTAAATTACTATGCACTGAAAGTGCATAGTAATTTAATTTGATACTGATTATGCGGCGTGTTGCTCTTTGTTCCTTTCCTGGAAAAGATCATGGTAAACCTGCAGGCGCATCCAGTATTCAGCATTTACCTTCAGGAGCTTTTCGAGTTTGAGGGCAATGGCGGCGCTTACGTTGCGTTTGCCATGGAGCAGTTCGCTGAAATGGCTGGCTCTCAATCCGAGCTGTGACGCAAAATCGGACTTTTTGATACTGCGGGCTGCGAGTTCATCCGAGATTACTTCTCCCGGATGGAGGGTGATGTTGGTAAAAATCTCTTTACCGTTTTTCCCTGTTACTTTATGAATAGACATAGTGTTAAAAAAAATGGGCGGCACTTCTTAACCGCCCAGGTTATAGAATAACTTTTCTTGGATCACCGGTAATGATTGGTCAGGTCTTCGATTACCAGTATGTCGCTGATCTCCACCGTTCCTTCGCGAGAAATGCTTAGGATCAGGCGGTATTTTTGATCAACGCGCACCGAATAAAATCCTTTGAAATCTCCTTTTAAAGCCTCAAAATTCAGCCCTCTCAGATTGTGTAAGTCTCGGATACTATCCGCCATTTGTAATTTCAGCACGGTCTTTTTGAATAAGGTAATTGTCTCTGTGCTGAAACGTGGCTTGCCACGCACGGTCTGGTTACGAAATACCTTCTCCAGGTAATCATTGTTGAATCTAATGTTCATAT
>JBKJPR010000033.1:0-2964 GCA_046594275.1 Sediminibacterium sp. | reverse complement strand
TGTGTTTAACCCGGTCAGGTCCCCAATGCGAAATAATAATAGTAATACAGGAGCGGCAATCCTGCCATCTGCCAATAGCCTTGCAAACCTCAGGATGGATTTTTATCCCGAAGGAGGGGCGGTAGTGAGCGGCGCTAATACAGTGATCGCTTTTCGGGTAACAGATACCAATGGAAACCCACAGAAAGTTTCCGGGGTTGTGAAAGATGACCACGACAGTGTTGTGGCGAATTTTCAATCCGGTATATCCGGCCTGGGTAAGCTATCCTTCTTCTCCTGGTCGTGGAGAAGCTATTCAATGCATGTGATAACTGGAGAAAAGCAGGCAAAGATATTTGCTTTACCCAAAGTGGATCCTTTTGCCGCCCAGTTGGCCATAGTGGATAACAATGGTGTAAAAAAACTGCGGGTGGTATTGGAAGATTCTGTCTATAAAAAAGACAAACGAACATATATCATAGGGCTTTCAGGCGATAGCCTTTGTTTTGCGGGGATAGGTACCGGTTCCTATGAAGTAACTGTTCCTGCATATCGTTTTCCCGCCGGGGTGGCTCATTTCTTATTGTTTGATGAACAGCAGCGCCTGCTTAGCGAAAGAAATTTATTCATCCCCGGAAATAAACTGAGAGTAGAACTAAATGCTGATAAACCACAATATGCGGCGCGCCAAAAAGTACAGCTCAATATCAGCGTTACGGATGATAATTATCAGCCTGTAGTGGCTTCCCTGTTGGTAAAAGTGACAGACAGTGCATTGGCTGCCCGGGCTTATCCATTAAGGAATGCGGCACTACAACCGGGGGAGATTAATGGTTGGACTTTACTTGACCAGTCATTTAATGAGGAAGAACTGGACCTCCTGCTGCTTACTCAAAAAAGCGGCTCCCATCCATTATGGTGGAACGGCCTGAACCCTGTTAAGCAAATTGGGCTTCCAGAAACCGATAGTTCTTTTTATATCAAAGGAACGGTTATGGGTAAGAATGGGCGGCCACTCAGAAACAGGATAGTTACACTGTTCACAGGAACCGGGAATATACTTGCATTGGTAGATACCACTGATGAAAAGGGAGTATTTTGTTTCCCTTTGCTCTCGTATTTTGACCAGACAAAATTCAAACTCCAGATCACGGACAGCAAAAGAATACCTGAAGAGGTTACTATTGAACTGGATACACTATTCCGGTTTCCAGTGGTTGTTACACCTGCATCTCTGAAACAAAAATTCTCAGTAGAAGGTATCAAAGAGTTCTATACTGCACAGAGAAGGCGGTCTCTGCAGGATACCATTATGATGGGAAAAGAGTGGCTTAAAGAAGTGATCGTTAGGTCAACCATTAAAAAACCGGCGGAATATAACCGCGACAGGCGGATCAGTTCTTTTTCGAAAATACTTACCGGTAAAATGTTGCAGGACGGCGGAAGTAATAATCTTGCGAATGCGATATTCAGGACACCTGGCATTACGATGCGGGATGGGTTCTTGGTTTTAAGAGGTGGGGGAGGCAGTTTCCAGCCTACATCTGCATCTGAACCCTTGCTGATCGTGGATGGGGTAGCGATAACCCCATATGGTTCTGGCGGGAATATCAATACCGCGAGCCCGCTGTTAAATTACCTCAGTACATTGGATTTCCGGATCATTGATTTCATTGAAGTACTTTCGGGGCCCGAAGCTGCTTTCTTTGGAACCCGTGCCTTTAATGGAGTGATACTTATCCATACTAAAAAGACCCAGACCGAAACAGGCGATCCTGCCACTAACGGGATCCATACCATTACGATGTATGGCTACCAGGCCCCCGTTGTATTTGAACAGCCAGACTATTCCATCAAAGAAATAAAAAATGATAAACTCCCCGACAGGCGCTCCTTGCTTTATTGGAACGGTGATGTGATCACTGATGAAAAAGGAAAGGTCTCCCTCAGTTTCTATACGGCTGATATAGCAACCCGTTATTATGTTACCATTACCGGTATAACTGCCGATGGAAGAGTAGTAAATAAGCAAATATCCATTGCAAGAAGCAATTGATGGTGAATGGTGAGTGGTGAGTGGTGAGTGGTGAATGGTGAATGGTGAATGGTCAATGGTGAGTGGCAATCACTATTCACTATTCACTAATGCGCGGCCCGGTAATGTTCAAGCAAAACGTCCCCGCCAAAATCATGTTTCAGGTCTCTCACTACAGTATGAATATGATTGGCATTATTCTGCGTATTATCATATTCAATAATAATAGTTGGGCCCTGGATACGGTAATAATGCGGTTTACCAATTGCAGGGTCAGTGAAACCAGCCCATGAAAAACGGAGATTTGCAAGTCCCGCCTGCTGTATATCTTTCAGCATCTCACCAGCAAACAGTTTTGTAAAACGATGCACATACAGGTTAATGAGCGCTAAGAATTGCTGTTGCTGGCCGCTTGTCATTTCCGAATAAAGTATACCGGAAGGATGATCAATGCTCGCTTTCCTGTTATTAAAGGTGATGATTTCGCCGGGCGCAACAGGATCCATCAAAGCTTTTTGTAAGGATGCTCCTGATAATGTTTTAAGCAGCGCAAACCCCATTTCTGTTTCTTCCTGTAATACCTGTTTGCCTTTTTGAGGCCCTTCCGGTACAATGGCCGGATTCGATCCCAGGAAACCTGGTGTACCTGAAACTAATTTTTTCTCATTAACAGAAAAGTTGAAAGAGATATGATGGCCCTCCAGCCGCCAGCCCCAGATAGTTTTATCACCAGGGATACCAAAAACAGTCAGGTAATATTTACCAGGGTCACGGTAATGATCTTCTTCCTTTCTTTTTTCAATGACTTTGAGTACGGCTTCGAGTTCCATGACCTCACTGATTTTTTTGGCAGCCTGTTCGCTTACACAGGTTTTTATCAGCGAAAGAGCTGCCCCCTTCTGCAAAGTATTCAGTTCATTCATCGAAATACCTTTCCTGTTATCCTTTGG
>JBKJPR010000339.1:0-4881 GCA_046594275.1 Sediminibacterium sp. | reverse complement strand
TACGGAGGTGCTTACGGCCAATCCCGGATATGAAGATGCGGCCGTAGCTTACAGTGATATGGTATACCAGGGCGGAATCCGTAATGCCCAGAGCCACCGGGTTATTGTTGTTCCAGTATTCCATATCACTGTAAGCTACGGCCGCATCTTCATATCCGGGATTGGCCGTAAGCACCTCCGTAAAATAAAACCGGGCGCTGTCATAGTTACTTGTCCAGGTATGAATCCTTCCGAGAAATACCTTGATATCTGCATAACCCGGACTAATGTGAAGGGCCCGGTATAGGTAATTCTTTGCCTGCGCATAATTCTTATTATCAAAAGCCGCTTTTCTTGCAGTGGCCAGTAAGCCATCTGAAGAGGTGGTATCACCATCCGCTTTTTGTACAACGGCTGAGGCTGAGTCGCGTGCTTTTACCGTAGGTTTATTTTTGGTTTCCCTAAAACGGTTGGCCATTTCTTTGGCTTCTGTATTATTACTGTTGAGGAATACTAATTTTTGTATGGCGCGATCGGCTTCGTCAAAACGGTTCAGCGCATTTAATATTTTAGCCTCCCTGAGCATGAGTGGCTCAGAAGCCGGATTGTTCCTTAACCCGGTTTTGACGAGTTCGAGCGCCCGCTCATAATTATCGCTGAAATATTCCATGTCGGCATACGCGATCACAGCATCTTCATAATCGGGTTGGGTGGCCAGTACCTGCCTGAAAGCGATACGGGCACTATCGTAATTTTTTGTCCAGGTATACACCCGCCCAAGGAATATCCTGATATCTGCATAACCGGGGCTGTTACGCAAAGCCTTAAATAGATACACCTTAGCAAGCGGATAATTGCCGCTGTCGAATGCGGCTTTCCGTGCTGCCTGGAACAGTCCATCAGAAGTGGTGGTATCTATACCCAGCCTGTTTGGCGGGAGTGGCTGTGGCTGACTTTTATTTTTGGATTCACTTATGTTAATTGCCAAAGCCTTTGCATCTGTGTTATTACTATTAGAAAGTAACAGTTTTTTTACGGAACGTTCTGCTTCATCAAAGCGCTTCAAGGCATATAATATTTTGGCTTCGCGGAGCATGAGCGCTTCTGAGGTGAGATTGTTTTTTAATGCCGTTCTACAGATATCGAGGGCCCGTTCATAATTATCATTGTAATATTCCAGGTCAGCATAAGCAACAACGGCATCTTCATAGTCAGGTTGCCTGGCCAATACATGCCTGAAAGCGATGCGGGCGCTGTCGTAGTTGTTTGTCCAGGTATAAATCCTTCCCAGGAATATCCGGATATCTGCATAATCCGGACTGATGCGCAATGCCCTGAATAAATAAGACTTGGCCTGGGGGTAGTTGCTACTGTCAAATGCTGCTCTGCGTGCCGCCTGGAACAAACGATCGGAAGAACCCGTATCTGCCTTCTGACCCCATACAGCAGAACCCACTATCAATAAGAATAAGGGTAATAAGAAGGACAGTGTTTTTTTTACGGGGGTCATGCTACGGGTAATGGTTGTCAGTTAAATAAAAGATATACCAGTTTATGCTTTGTTACGGGCATCAACCGGGATTGTTACGCACAAACTGGGCCATTAATCGTTTTACACGGATAACCAGCTCATTCAGACTGAATGGCTTGGTTATATAATCGTCAGCACCCAGTTCAAAAGCTTCCATCACTACTTTTTCCTGATCCATACCAGAAAGCATGATGATCGGGATACGTTTATTGATTTTTTTCCTGACAATAGCAACAATCTCAAGGCCCGAAACATAGGGCATCATAATATCTGTGATTACTAAGTCGGGGTCCATCTCTTCGATCTTGGCCACTGCTTCACGGCCATCTGCTGTGGTGATCACTTCATAGCCTTCTTTCTTGAGCTTCAATTCAATGGTCTTGAGCAGCATGGGTTCGTCTTCTGCAACGAGGATCTTCATATAGGGGGATTAATATGGTAAGGGTTAATAAAAATACTCGTTTTATTCAGTTGCAGCCAGCTCTTTTTTGATCTGCTCCTGCTCTTCCCGTAAGCGGATCTCCATCTCAGCAAACAGTTTTGTCACCTCTTTTACCTCTTGTACGATTGCTTCCAGTTCTTTTTCTTCCTTTGCATTTACCTCTATACTGCCCAATAGTTGTGCAATCTTTGTTGCCTGCAAAATAGCCACTGCGCCTTTTATTTTGTGTGCCTGCCTGTATAAGATACTCCATTTTTTTTGCTGCGCCAGCTCTGCCAGCTCTTTCACTTCTGAGGGAGTGCTGTCTAAAAACAGGGAGATGACATCCAGCACAGATTCTTTATCATCCAGTTCTTCCAGTAAAGAAAGATTGTACAATCCATGAAGCTGGGGAGTTTTTTGTGTACTGGCGCCTGTGTCCGAATTTTCTCCGGAGAGCAATCGCTCCAGCCGTTTATACAGGTCATTGAAATCAAAAGGCTTCAACATGAAATCATTCATGCCCACTTCCCTGCATTTTTCCTGGTCTCCTTTCAGAGCTGTGGCTGTCATGGCTATGATAGGAATCTGTAGCTGTAGTGTCTGTCTTATATAAACAGCGGTTTGATAACCATCCATTACAGGCATCTGCAGATCCATTATGACAAGTTCATACTCACGCCCCTGTTCAAAAAAATCCACCGCTTCTTTTCCGTTACCGGCAATGTCTACCACTGCCCCTACTTTCTGCAATACAGAACCGATCAGTTTTTGGTTTACTTCATTGTCTTCCACAACCAGGAAACGTTTCCCCCTAAGTTGTAATAAATGGTCGGAGTCAGATGACATGTTATCCACTTTCGGTTGTATTCCATAAGAGATACAAAATTGGAAGACAGATCCTTCACCTGGCTTGCTCACGGCAGAAATATCGCCACCCTGTAATTGTACCAAACCCTTGCTGATAGCGAGGCCCAAACCGGCGCCGCCATAGCCACGTGAAATATCCTTATCAGCCTGGGCAAAGCTTTCAAAAATGGTGTTCAATTTTTCAGGAGGGATACCAATACCTGTATCTGTTATGGCAAATAATACAGACGCCTCCTGTTCTGTTTTCTCATTCAGGCTCACCTGAACTTTTATATGGCCTTCTTTTGTGAACTTAACCGCGTTGCCAACCAGGCTTACCAATACCTGCTTCAGGCGGTAGGGATCACCGGTTAGTTCGGCCGGGACCGCTTCATCAAGCACAACCTCGAACAAAAGCCCCTTGCTGTTTACCTGATGCGCAAACTGGCTCTTAACAGTCTCCAGTGGTTCATTGATATTGAATGCTATTTTCTCGAGCGTGAGTTTACCCGCTTTTATATTTGATACATCCAGTACATCCGTTATGATCGTGACAAGGTTATTCAGCGAGCGTTTGATCATATTGGTATACTCTTTCTGCTCCTCTGTGAGGAGTGTGTCTATCAGCAGGCTGGTCATGCCCTGGATACCATTGAGGGGCGTGCGTATCTCATGACTCATATTGGCGAGGAACTGCTCCTGTAACTCTTTGGCCTCCTCTGCATTTTTAAGAGCTTTAACCAATGCGTGCCGGTCCTGTACCCGTTCTGTGATATCAGTAGCAATACCGCTGATGCCAAAAACGCGTTGCTTATCATCCAGCAAAGGAAATTTTACCAGTAATAAGTTTCTGCTTCCCACAGATGTTTCTACCAGTTCTTCGCTTTCTATAGAGACAAGCCCGGCGATCACTTCTTCATCCAGTTTTTTATAATGATCTGCGAGTTCTTTTGAATTGAAATCATAATCCGTTTTATTGATCACCATTTCATCTGTAAGTCCAAAAACCTCTTTGAAGCGCTTATTCACGGTAATGTAACGGCCCTGGAGGTCCTTGATAAAGATGAGCGTGCTGGTATTATCAAGTATGGCGCTTAAACGGGATTCGTTCTCCTTCCTTTTGATCTCTGAATAATTCAGTTCCAGTTCAATTTTTTTCTTTTCAGTTATGTCTTTAACCATGCACTGAAATCCAACAATCCGGTCCCCGTTAAATTGTAATTGCGAGAATTGCTCCACCCAGGTTTGTTGCCCATTTTTTGAACGGACAATGAATTCAAGTGTTGTGGCGGGTATTTTTTTTTGAAATTGATTCAGGTAAAAAGTACCCACGCGTTCCTTCCATTCTGGGTCTATTAAAATGGAAAAATGTTTGCCTGCCAATTCTTCAACCGTATAACCTGTCAGGTCGATCACCTCGTTATTGGTAAATGTGATGCTCCCGTTAATATCAGCAGTAAACATCACCACGCCGGCATTCTCAATTATACTCCGGTACTTGCCTTCACTAATAGTAAGCTCCTCCTCAGCTTTCTTACGTAAAGCAATATCCGAATGGAGCTGGAGCAAAACACCCAGAACCAGGAAGAAAGCAAAGATCCCGCCAAACAAGGCAAGGAATACGCCGGTTGTGGAGTCTTTTTCATTTCTGGCTATCCTTTCTGATAACACTTTCTCATCTTCCCGGATCATACTCCCAAGCAGTGATTTTATGGACTGGGTAATTTCCCTTGACTTGCTGTCTGACCGTACTTTCTGCAGTAAATTTTCTGTAAGAGTCGTTGCATTTACCAGTTCATTTTGATAGGCTGATTTTTGATCAACAAGGATTGTAAGTGCAGTAATGTTTTTCTCCTCTCTGCCATTTTGCTGCATCAGTTGCCCCACTTCTGTTATGGCCTCCTTTACTCTTGTACGCAGAAGGTTGAGGTTTTTTTTCCAGGCAGTGTCTTTTGTAAGCAGGTATCCGCGGGTGGCAGATTCCGTTTCCACTACCAGGGTGTTTATCTTTTCCAGTTTTTTAATAGCAGAATAGGTATTGTAAACAGCGAGTCGTGTTGTTTCCTGGCTTTTTTTTTGCTGGTACAGGATGCCCATAAAA
>JBKJPR010000307.1:0-3164 GCA_046594275.1 Sediminibacterium sp. | reverse complement strand
AGTTTTTTCCATTCCTGATATAATGCATGGCCGGACCCACAACTATAAGCAGGCCTGCTATCCGCAGCCACCAGGCATTCCTGTGCAGGAAATAAGCGATCTCAATTGAATCAGACCGCTGGCAGCCAGGGAAGGGCATGATGAAATATACTTTGAGTATTTCTATGGATACCAAAAACAGCAGTCCCAGCACAAGCCATAGTATTCTCATGAGAGTTTGGTTAATTGTCTTTTCAAGGTACTCATAATTTTTCCAAAAGATCCACCACACCTTCTTTTCGCAGGATGAGATAGCCCAGCCTGTCATTGCTGATGCCTTGTTTTAACTGATAACTGAACAACAACTGGTCGTCTTTTACGGAAGTTTCAAAATAGCAGAACTGGATATTGTCATATTTTCTCAGATCCTCACCGATCTCGTATAAATGGGTAGACAGTACAAATAAAGCATTCTTCATTTTCCGCAACCCTTCAATTACCGTAACACTGCATTTAACCGCATCCTGCTGGTTGGTACCTTTAAATAATTCATCGATCAGTATCAGCCAGTTCTTTCCATCACTGATCTTTTCAATAGTGCTTTTGATGCGTTGCACTTCGTTAAAGAAAAAACTTTCACCTTTAATAATATTATCCACCACCTGGATATTACTTAATAACCCATCAAAAAGGCTCAGTTCCATTTCTTTGGCCGGCACACCCATTCCAAGGTGAGCCAGATAGGCTGATACGCCTACTGCCTTAATGAAAGTGCTTTTACCCGCCATATTAGCACCGGTAAGAAAAAGAAAATTATTTTTTATAGCAAGTTCTATATCGTAAGATACCGGCGCTTCTAATAAGGGATGATGCAGGCCGGTTGCTTTTATATAGGGTTGATCACTTTTTTTGATCTCGGGAAAACAATAACCATGCTTTTTAGTGGCCCAGGCTACACTCAGGTACGCATCAAATTTGCTGTAAATATCGATCAGTTCAAAAATCTGACTTTTAAAATGACTGCGTATAAAAGTTCCATAACGGAGAATGGCTTCAGGGCTTAATTTTTTCTTGTCTTCCTGCTGCATGTCCTGTATCATGGGCCTGGTAAGCAACATGGTTATCCGTTCGGTCAAGCGCGTGAGTTGCCTGCTGAGGGAATGAGGGTGTTGCTGTAAGAGATTCACTATCTGCTGTAAACCTTTTGTAAAATCGATAGCGTGTTCCACTGTGTACCGTATCAAACCATAATCAGGGCCATTGAATATTTTGTACGTTAAACTGTTTACTTTATTGGGATGCTTGGGAATAGCATTGATCTGTGATTCATAAAATCTTTCCATAACCATTACAGTGCCATTGGTTACGGTGATGGGCCATTTATTAGCCACTTCCATTAGCTGGCGGATGGTTTGCTGGGTATCGGATATCTCGTCTATAGAACCTAAAGGATTATTCAGCAGATAGCGCAGGTATTCCCTGCCACCATTGGTTTGGGTATAGTTAAGGTGATGAAAAACAGACTGTTCTTCTTCTGCATGAAAAATGGAGAGATCGGCGAGCGTGGTTTTGTCTACCTGCATGGGATTGGTTTGGAGTTTGGAGTCTGAAGTTAGGAGTTGAACAGGAAATCCAGACTCCCAACTCCAGACTATTTATCTTTTAAACTGCATTCTCATTCCCATCTGTGATTCATCGAAGACCCCATTTCCATAAGCGAGGTGGCCGTTTACAAAAGTATGGGTAACCGAGGCCGGGAAACTGAAGCCTTCCAGGGGGCTCCAGCCGCATTTGTATAAAATGTTTTCTTTGGCAACAGTATTGGGCTGGTTCATGTTCACCAGTACGAGGTCGGCATAATATCCTTCCCTGATAAAACCACGTTCTTTGATCTGGAAACATTGTGCTACTGCGTGACTCATTTTTTCTACCACTTTCTCTAAGCTGATCTTTCCTTCTTTTACATAATGCATCATTAGTGGGATGGAGTGCTGCACCAAAGGCAGACCGGCATGTGCCTGCTCATAGTCTTCCTGTTTTTCTTCCCAGGTATGCGGGGCATGATCGGTAGCGATCACATCCAGCCGGTCATCCAGCAGCGCCTCCCACAAGGCTTCGCGGTTATGCGGAGCCTTAATGGCGGGATTGCATTTGATCCGGTTGCCCAGTTCTGCATAATCATCACTGGTAAAATGCAGGTAATGCACGCATACTTCGGCGGTGATACGTTTGTCTTGCAGCGGAATCATATTGGTGAACAACTGTAGTTCTTTGGCAGTGCTGATATGCAGGATATGTAAACGGCTGTTATATTTTTTCGCATACTGTATGGCACGGAATGAAGATGCAAAGCAGGCTTCCTCGTTACGGATAACAGGATGATCGGCAGGTTCCAGTTTTCCTTTTTGATGTTTGAGAGCCTTCAGATTGGCTTTGATGATAGCCTCGTCTTCACAATGAGTGGCTATCAGTAATTCGCTACCGGCAAATACATTGTCCAGCATCAGCGGGTTATCCACCAGCAGGTTCCCCGTAGATGCCCCCATGAATATTTTAACCCCACTGATATCCTGTTTTTTTTCATTAGCCCTAAGCACTTCTTCTATGTTGGTATTCGAAGTACCCATAAAAAAAGAATAGTTGGCCAGAGAAGTTTGTCTTCCGGTTTCGTATTTGTCTTCCAGTAAAGCAAGTGTGAGTGCAGGGGGGCGCGTATTTGGCATTTCCATAAAACTGGTAACCCCGCCGGCAATAGCAGCCCTTGACTCTGTATGGATGGTGGCTTTATGTGTTAAACCAGGTTCGCGAAAATGTACCTGGTCATCAATTGCGCCGGGAATCAATATTCGGCCGGTGCCATCGATCTCAATACTCTTTTCTTTTGTACCAATAGATGCAGCGATCTTTTCGATCCGGCCTTTTTTAAGCAGTATATCCCCATAGGTTTGCCGTCCTTCATTTACGATGCAGGTGTTTTTGATAATATACTGTTTCATAGCCAGGAAGTTTAGAAAAAACCGTTAACTGATGCAATTTATTAAATACATCATCAGTCTGTTCATTTTTTATGTTTCTGAAAAACAACGGCTAATCTTCAAAGTGGATCGAAAATACAACCATGCGGGAAAGAATCTGGTCCAGTGAATTGGAATATTTCAGCGCAGGATCCAATTGGTGGATATTGG
>JBKJPR010000254.1:0-3307 GCA_046594275.1 Sediminibacterium sp. | reverse complement strand
ATTGCTTTTATGGATTTATTATACTTCGATCATTCTTTACCTGGGAGCTGAATTCACAAAATTATACAGCAGGGAACTTGGCTCAGGCATTAAACCCGACGACCAGGCGGTGTATATCATTAAAACGGAGAGTAAAGAATTACCTTCCTTACGTGCAGCCCAGAAACATGATCCACAAGCAGCGAAGATTACGCTCAGGAAGAATAAAAAATAACATAAAAACCCTGTCAGAAGCCGGACAGGGTTATATAAAACAGTAAACAGCTATTGTTTAATCTTTCTTTACCGATTCAACCTTGGTTTTTTTACCGGTTATTTTGTTTTTATTCTTGTACTTCCATCCACTCGCTTTATTTCTTTTGTGAGTGATGTTATGTACTTTTTCACCCACTGTTGTAGTAGGTTTAATTTTTGTTTTACGTACCTCTGTATTTGTTTTCTGCTTTGTCTGCGCAGTTACTGAGAAAGTGGCCAGGCTCATTGCAAATGCAGCTAAAATAAATGCTTTTTTCATAATTGATTTGTGTTAAGTGTGATAAATGATAATTGTAGATAAATATGCCTAAATATATATCCACCTTCTATTGACAAATAAACATGCCATCGAAGCGGATCAGCCAAATAGGGGTATAAAACAGTTGTGTAGAATAAATTCCCCACCTTTGGGCCACTTGTTAATCCAGGTATTTGATTAAAGGGAATATAACATGGCAGGGTTTTTTTAACCTTTTATACCTAATCATGTGAAACTGCTTTGTATGAATGACAAGTTTTTTTCATTACAGTCCAAATCTTTCAGTTGCTTATGCATTTGTATCAGCATTTTGATCAGTATAAGTGGTTGTCAATCATCTTCCGGGGGAGGTAATTCCCCTACGCCCAACGAATATGATTTGAACCATCCATTTAAAATGGAACTCTCTTCCAACCTGGATGAAATATCAGGTATAGTGTTCTATCCGAAAGATACCAGCATTTTTGCTATTTCAGATGAGAGCGGCATGCTTTATAAAGTGTTTTTGCACAACAGAAAAAACGATCAGAAATGGAAGTTTGGCAAGAATGATGATTATGAGGACCTACAACTGGTAGACAGTACATTTTATGTTCTTTCCAGTTCAGGAGATATTGTGAGGATAAAATTTGATTCTACGGGTTCTTTACAGGCACATCGTTTCAAATTCCCGGGAAGCGGCAAAAATGAATTTGAAAGTATGTTTTATGATAAGAAGAGCACAACACTGAACATCCTCTGCAAAGATTGTGAAGAAGACAAAAAAAGTTCGCTTAGTGTATGGGTTTTCAATATAAAGGATACGTCCTATGCATTATCAGACTATACTTTCGATGTGTCATCCCTTGGCACGGAATCAGGATCAGCGAAAGTAAGGCTAAAGCCATCCGCCGCCGCACTCAATCCGTTAACGAATGAATTATTTATTGTATCGGCTATACATAAAACGCTGCTCATTGCAGATAGTACCGGATCGGTCAACCATGTATATCCATTGGATCCATCCCTGTATAAACAGCCCGAAGGAATTGCATTTACACCCTCGGGCGACTTGCTTATTTCCAATGAAGCAGCGGGTAGCGGTACAGCAACGATCCTTGTTTGTAAACTTAAAAAAACGAGTAAGTGAAAAGATCAATCATCTTTATTATCTATCTATTATTAGTGGCCAATTGTGTTACCGCACAAAAAGATTCTGTACAGGCAAGGATCGTTTTAATAGGTGATGCAGGTAATTTAAAAGCTGGCAAGCACCCCATTGTATCTGCTGTCAGAAAAAATATCAAGCTCGATAGCATCACCACTATTTTATACCTGGGAGATAATTTATACACTTATGGATTACCGGATGATGCTTACCCGGGATATAGCATCGCCACTGCAATTCTGGATTCCCAGATAAACATTGCGAGAAACACTCCGGCAAAAGTAGTTTTCATACCCGGTAACCACGACTGGAACCATGAGGGCCCTGATGGATGGAATACGGTTATGCGGGAGCAGAGCTATATTGACCAGTATAGCAGTAAAAATGTAAATTTTTATCCTAAAGATGGTTGTCCAGGCCCTGTTGAGATACAGTTAAGCGATGATGTGATCATGGTTCTGTTAGACACCCAATGGTGGCTTCACTTGTATGATAAACCCGGTATAGAATCAGATTGCCCCTATAAAACCAAAGAAGAGGTTCTGAATCAACTGGACGATATCATCAGCCGGAATTCAAAAAGAATGATCCTGTTTGCCACCCATCACCCCTTTAAAAGCAATGGCATACATGGCGGGTATTATACCTTGAAGCAACATATTTTTCCCTTAACAGATCTGAGCCAGGGTCTTTATATCCCGATGCCGCTTATAGGCTCAATTTACCCTATTACCAGGGGTATTTTTGGCACTCCACAAGATCTGAAACATCCCGCCTACCAGAATATGGTACGTGATCTTCAGAAAGTATTACAAAGCCATCCGAATGTGATCTATGCCGCGGGCCATGAACACAATCTGCAGCTTATCCAGGACAGCAGCTATAATTATATTATAAGCGGCAGCGGCACCAGCAAGACAAGGGTATCAAAAAGTAAACAACAATTATATGGCGCCGAAGAGAATGGCTTTACCATACTCGAAGTATTGAAAAATAAAAATGTTAATGTATCTTTCTATACACTTAAAGGGGATTCAGTAAACAAAACATTCGAAAAAACCATTTTGAATTTTTCCAAACTGCCAAGAACAGATTCTTCTGTGAATTCATTAACGGTTACTGCAGTGGCGGTTCCTTTTGAAGATAGTGTACTCGTTTCTGCAAGTGAAAAGTATGATAATGCAACCGGTATTAAAAGATTAATCTTTGGAGACAATTACCGCAAAGAATGGTCGGCTAAGGTAAAACTGAAGGTATTCGACCTCAGTAAAGTAAATGGCGGGATGACCATACTAAGCCTTGGAGGTGGCAAACAAACCACTTCCTTACACTTAAAGGATAAAAAAGGTGTAGAATGGACATTGCGTACCATTGACAAAGATCCTGAAAAAGCAGTACCTGAATTTTTACGGGGTTCTATCGCGCAGGAAATTGTAGAGGATATGATATCTGCCTCGCATCCTTATGCGGCGCTGGCAGTTCCTGACCTGGCTAAAGCCGTTCATATTAAAACCGCTAAGCCTGTTTTCTATTTTGTTCCTGATGATCCCGCATTTGGTATTTACCGTTCACGTGTTGCCAATACGGTTTGCCTGCTCGAAGAAAGGGACCCCACACCAGATGCGACTGATACAAAGAGTACACAG
>JBKJPR010000233.1:0-12623 GCA_046594275.1 Sediminibacterium sp. | reverse complement strand
GAAGATATCCGGCAACATTGTAAAGACATATTCCGAAACGATAACAGCAATACATTATTATACCATAGCCAGCAACCATGATGCAGAACAGGAAAAGTGCCCCGGAGATCATTGATGCAGTTGATATGAAACTGCAGTTGAAACCGTATAATTTTTTTACCCTGAACAACGGTGTTCCCGTATACAGTATTGATGCGGGTGCACAGGATGTGCTGATGATAGAATGGGTGTTCTATGCCGGTAACTGGTATGAAGAAAAGAATATTGTTGCCGCCACCACTAACTTCATGCTGAAAAATGGTACCAGGCAGAAAAATGCACTTGCCATTAATGAGCATTTTGAATTTCATGGCGCTTATCTGAACCGCAGTTGTTATAATGAAACCGCTACTATTACCCTTCATTGCCTGAACAAACACCTGTCTGTACTTCTGCCCGTAGTAGCCGAATTGATAATGGAATCCACTTTCCCCGAAGAGGAACTGGCCATCTACAAACAGAATCAAAAACAGCGTTTAGAGGTTAACCTGAAGAAATGCGACTTTATTGCGAACAGGCTGATAGATGAATATGTGTATGGCTTTCACCATCCGTATGGACGGTATACATCCACGTTGGATTATAACAACCTGCAGCGTGAGGAACTCGCTGCTTTTTATAAACGTTTTTACACGGAAGGGAAATGCCTGGTATTTGTGGCGGGCAAACCGCCGGCCGACCTTGCAGCGCAACTGGACCATGTTTTTGGCCAGTTACCCCTGAATCAGAATACCATACCTGCCATAACCTATAACCCGCAGCCAGCCGATATCAGGAAATACAATATTATCAACGATCCCAATGGCGTGCAGGGCGCCATCCGCATTGCCAGGCCGTTTCCTAACAGGCATCATCCTGATTTTGCAAAAGTGCAGGTGCTGAATAATATTTTCGGCGGCTTCTTTGGATCGAGGCTGATGAGCAAT
Organism: Sediminibacterium sp.; assembly: GCA_046594275.1. Classification (GTDB taxonomy): domain Bacteria; phylum Bacteroidota; class Bacteroidia; order Chitinophagales; family Chitinophagaceae; genus Sediminibacterium. The sequence continues at coordinate 11,658 of JBKJPR010000233.1, read as the reverse complement.
ATCCGGGAAGACAAAGGCTACACGTATGGCATACACAGTTATATGCAGAACCATATCCATACCAGCGCCTGGATGGTGAGTACGGAAGCAGGACGCGATGTATGCGAAGCAACGATGGAAGAAGTGTATAAAGAGATGGCCATCCTGCGCAATGAGCCGGTGAAAGAAGAAGAAATGCACCTGGTACGAAACTATATGATCGGATCCCTGCTCGGCGATCTTGACGGCCCTTTCCACATCATTGCCCGCTGGAAAAATTATATCCTGAACAACCTTACCGATGACTATTTCTACAACAGCATCCAAACGGTACAAACCATTACGGCAGAAGAAATACAGGAACTGGCCAAACAATATCTTAATCCGGGTGATTTTTATGAGTTACTCGTGGTGTAGGAACAGTGGTGAATGGTGAATGGTGAATGGTCAATGGTCAATGGTGAATGGTGAGTGGTGAGTTTTTATTTACTACTCATAACTCAAAATTTGGCCAAATTTAGGCTTAACATGTCACTAGTATAAAAACACAAAAATGCAAATTGTCATTTACTTTCACCCTCTCCACTCACCATTGACCACTCTCCACTCACCATTGACCACTCACCACCTTACCCGCTTTTCCCTTTTCGTTTCGTTTCAATCAGGTCATCAAACTGTTCCAGGCTTAATTGCTTGGCAATAATGTGTTTGTCTTTATCAAGTAAATAAATGGTGGGGGTTTTAAATATATCATACAATTGCCTGTAATTGGCTTTGCCGGCTTTTTCACCTGCAGCTTTCGCTTCCTTGGTTTCATAAGCATGTATCCAGCCAGCCAGGTTTTTTTCTGCTATGAATTTTTTCCAGGCAGGGATCTCGTTTTCATAAATGTTCACAGAATAAACGGCCACCCCATATTTTTTCCATTTGGCTTTGTACAAAGAATCCAGCCTGGGTATCTCTTCCTTGCAATGGCCGCAATTCGGATCCCAGAAAGCCACGATCGTAAAAGGTGCATTTACATTGTACAAAGAAATCATCTTGCCCGTAGTATCGGTAAGATCAAGCACCGGTGCGGCTTGCCCAAGTTGGTTTGCCATCAAACTATAGGCCCTTTCAGTAATGGTCTTACGTGATGCGGGATTAAGCAATACCGTATCGCCCTTGGCATAAAAATTCTCGAAAATGTAAACAAATACTTTATCCTGGCCCATGTATTCAGGATTCATATACTTATTGGTGAACTTGGTAAGCAGGTAAGGATAGATCTCTTTTCCTGTACGGGCAGAGAGCAACATATATTTCACTTCGCTGATAACCGAATCCGGTTCAGGCGAAACAAAGCTTTTAAAATAATCATCCAGCTTGGGTTCAAAGAAGGGGGTGCGTAATAAACGGTCATCATTAAAGCTTACATCATCCCAGAAATGATCTTTTACAAAACGGTATGGGTATAGAGAATCTGCCCTGCCATTTACTACAGGTATCACCGGTGTGGTTGGCCGTTTCATGGCACTCAGCAACAGCCCCAACAGAGACTCAGGATATTTCTTACTGATATTATCACGGTATTCCTGTAACGCTTTATCTGTTTTTACGATCTCGCTCCTGATACGGATAGAATCTTCCTTAGACTTAGGTGTACGGAATTCATTTTCCAATTGTGCAAGGCGCTGCCCTTTTTCAACTGTATAGGCAGAATAACTTTTATACAGATCATTATCCAAAGAACCGGTAATAACTGCCTTGTCTTTTAATGAGGTGTCTGCTACTATGCTGAACTGTTGTTTATCATCCATCAGCAGGTCAAACTGTATGGTCAGTTGCGGTGTAACCACGAAATAAATGCCACCGGTCAGTTTGGACGGCCCTTTAAAAACGCCATGACTTTTTTCATCCAGGTAAGCAGAATCAACCAAAACCTTGCTTTTACCAAAATAACTCCCGAGGTACACTTTGGTGTTTTTTAACGGGGTTAGTGTAATACTGATATTCCTCCCTTTAACGGGAGCCGGCTTTTGTGCAGCGGGTTTTGGGGTGGCAGTTCCTGCCTTTTGTGCCGAAATCCCCGATATGCCCAGTATTGTCAATGCTGTAAGTAATAAACGCCTCATATATTTGAATTCGGTGGTAAATTTAGTCAAATACGGCATGAAGCCCGTTAATCATCTGCCAAAAAAAGGATTGGGCATTCCGGACCTTAATCATACTGAATCGTAGTTACATTTGCACCCGTGAGAAAACAAAGAAAAACCGTGGTGCTGGAAAAAGTATTAGTGCAGGATTATGCAGCCGAAGGTAAGTCGCTGGCAAGGGTGGATGGCAAGGTGATTTTTATTGAAGGCGCTGTTCCGGGTGATGTAGTTGATGTTCAGCTATCAAAAAACAAGAGCGACTGGGCCGAAGGGCATACCATCCACATACATTCCCTTTCCCCCGACCGGGTGGAACCATTTTGCGCCCATTTTGGGGTATGCGGCGGCTGTCAATGGCAAATGCTGCCCTACGAGAAACAACTTTTCTATAAGCAAAAACAGGTAAACGATAACCTGGCCCGTATTGCTAAAATTCCTTTACCTGAAATGTTGCCAATTATCGGGGCGGATAAGACAAGACAATACCGGAATAAGATCGAGTACACATTTGCTACCAGCAAATTCATCCCAACAGCAGAATTCAGGCGTATGAAGGCAGAAGGCGTTTCCGTTGAGGACCAGCCGGGGGGAGCCGGGTTTCATGTGCGTGGCTTCTTTGATAAAGTGGTAGAGATCGATACCTGTCATTTGCAGGAAGAGCCCACCAACCTTATCCGGAAAGCAGTGGCAAAGTTTGGCATAGATAACCAACTGCCTTTCTATAACATAAAACAACATCATGGCTGGCTGCGCAATATGTTTGTACGTAATACCACTACTGGTGAACTGATGATCAACATTATGCTGGGTTATGAGGATGAGGCACATCGCAAACAGTTGCTGGACGGTTTACTGGAACAGTTCCCGCAGATCACCACTTTATTGTACACGATCAATACCAAACGCAACGACAGCCTGTATGATCTTGAGCCACAGGTATACTATGGCAAGGGATATATTGAGGAAAAGCTGGAAGATTTTAGGTTCATGATCAGTCCTAAATCCTTTTTTCAAACCAATACGCTCCAGGCGGAAAAACTATACCGGGTAACCCGCGATTTTGCAGAATTGAATGGCAGCCAGACAGTATATGACCTGTACTGCGGAACAGGCAGTATCGGCATCTTTGTAAGCAAACTGGCTAAAAAACTGATCGGTGTGGAAGTAGTGGCAGATGCTGTTTTAGACGCTAAAAAAAATGCAGCTCTGAATAATATCGCCCACGCTTCTTTTTTTACCGGAGATGTGGTCGATATTTGTAATGAAGCTTTTTTTGCCCAACACGGCAGGCCAGATGTGATGGTCACTGATCCGCCACGGGCAGGCATGCATGAAAAATTGGTTAAAAAATTAGTGGATATTGCCGCGCCTACGCTTGTTTATGTAAGTTGCAACCCGGCAACGCAGGCAAGAGACCTTGCATTGCTGGCTGAGAAATATACGGTGGAAAAAATTCAGCCGGTTGATATGTTTCCGCATACTTTGCATATTGAAAATGTGGTACAACTGAAACTCCATCCCTTAGCCCCCTGAAGGGGGAATTAAAGGGGTCCTAAAAGAAAAAGTAGTAAATATGAATTTATTGAATGCAATGAATAAAATGTGTAGCTTTTTTAACTCGGGGGGTATACTATGACAGAATTCAGACCCAGCAGATTCGAGATATTACCTACCGTGGTAAAAAACCTGTTAATCATAAACGGATTGATCTTCCTGGCACAGCAAACATTTGGAGGACCCACTTCTGATTTTTCCATTGAAGATATATTTGCCCTGCATGCCTGGCAAAGCAGTTTGTTCCAGCCATGGCAGCTGGTAACCCATATGTTCTTACATGGTGGTTTCTCTCATATTTTCTTTAATATGCTTGCCTTGTGGATGTTTGGAGCTGTATTGGAGAATGTATGGGGTTCAAAACGCTTTCTTATTTTTTACCTGATATGCGGCCTGGGCGCCGCTTTAATGCATCTCCTCTTTCTTAGCTACGAAATGATACCGCTCATGAGAGAGTATGCTGCTATTGTACAGGAGCAGGCTTCGAGAAATGGTTCGCAAAACAATGCAGTGGTCGATTTCCTCATCAACCACCGTAAAGACTTTCAGAATACAGAAGAGATGATCCGGTACCTGCAGGCAAATCCGGGAGAGACTGCAAGCACAGCTCGGGCAATGGAAACGATTAGTTCTTATTACCAGCAAAACCTTAACACAGCCACATTAGGCGCCAGTGGAGCAGTTTTTGGCATACTGGCGGCCTTCGGCTACCTTTTCCCCAATACGTACATTTACTTGTATATGCTCATCCCCGTTAAAGCAAAATGGTTTGTCCTGTTTTATGGGGCAGTCGAATTATACGAGGGTGTAAAGAATTCTGCAGGCGACAATGTTGCACACTGGGCGCACATCGGTGGCGCAGTCGTTGGGCTGCTTATCGTGATTACCTGGAACAAAAGCAACAAAAAAACGTTGTATTAGTGTAGCTGAATAGTAAACTGTAGGAACGCATATGGCAACCCCATCATACAAAACCAACCGTAAGATATTATTGGGCCAGGATAACAATGCCCTGGTACTCCTATTTGCTGTAAATGCATTGATCTTTGTAGCCATCAACTTTCTTAAGATCTTCTACTTCCTCTCGGACATACCGATGGAATTTTTTTATAAACAGGTACTAAACTGGCTCACTTTACCCGCATCTGTTGATTCTTTGTCTGGCAAACCATGGGTTGTGCTTACCTATATGTTTACGCATCACAGCATTTGGCAGCTCCTGAGCAGTATATTGTGGTTATGGTGTTTTGGGTATATACTTCAGGATCTTACGGGTAACAATAAACTGATCCCTATTTATCTCTACGGGGGTTTTATCGGGGCAGTATTCTTTGTGCTGATCAATAACCTGTTTCCTGTATTGACAAGAAATATTGCAGTTACCGAACCCATGCTGGGCGCTGGCGCCGCTGTAATGGCTGTGGCGGTTGCCACCACTACCCTTGCGCCTGATTACCGGATCTTCCCGTTGATCAATGGCGGTATACCACTTTGGGTGGTTACCCTCATTTTTGTAGCCATCGATTTTGCTACATTGGCCAGTGGTAATGCAGGCATTGGGGCGGCGCATCTGGCAGGCGGTGCGATCGGCTATTTCTTTGTACACCAAATGCGCAGGGGCAAAGACTGGAGTGGCTGGATGAATATTTTTGTAGAGTGGCTGGACGACCTATTCAGCCCCGAAAAAAAATATACAAAAAAAACACAGAAAGAAAAACTATTTTACCAGTCTGACAGGAAACCTTACGAGAAAATATCCAATATAACCCAGCAACGGCTTGATGCGATACTGGATAAAATCAACCAAAAGGGGTACCAGTTCTTAACGGATGACGAAAAGGAATTCTTAAAAAGAGCAAGCACTGAAGAACTGTAACAGTCGTGAGACGTGAATCGTGAGTTGACATATCTGAGAGAGAAATTGAAACTCACGACTCACGATTCACGCTTCACAAAAAACATTTGTACATCTGCAACAGGAAAATTCATTATCCCAATTGATTTTTACTAAATTTAGGGCATGGCAAAAAGCTTTTTTCGCCGCGCTACCAAAACGGGGTTTATAACGGTCAATGTAATCGTGTCAGTGTTGTTTTTAATAGCCTGTCTTTCTCCCTATGTTAATCCCGCCCGTTGGTGGATGATTGGCTTTACCGGCTTGATCGTTCCGTATCTTGTTATCACGCTTATTTTATTTTTGATCTTCTGGTTAACCGTAAGGCCCGTATGGGCATGGCTGCCCATATTAACGCTGGCAATTGGCTGGCAGCAGCTCAGCGTGGTATTTGCCTGGCATCCCGGCGCAGGGTTTACAAAAAGAAAAACTGCGAATTCATTGCGGATCATCGACTGGAATGTGCAGAGTTTTAATGGGCTTACCAACAATAAAGAGGTTAAAAGATTAATTCCCAGTGAAGTGGCAGCAAGTATCCTGAAGCAAGAACCCGATGTGATCTGTTTGCAGGAATTCAATAGTGCCGATAATGCCGATAATATTTCTCTTTTTACCAGGCAATATCCGTATCATTTTTTTTCAAGGGATTATGAGCGGGCAGGGGCAGGTTACCAGTCAGGCTGTATCATTTTTTCTAAATATCCTATTATCGATTCAGGGAAAATAAAATACAAGGTGGCTGAAAGCCTTATTTATGCAGATATACTAAAGGGTTCCGATACCATCCGGGTATACACCACCCACCTGCAATCCTTCAAATTCAAAAAAGAAGATTACAACGATATGGAGAAGATCAGGGAACAGGATGATAAAACTTTTTCAGCATCCAGGAACCTTTTACGGAAAATGAAACTGGCATTCAGCCGGAGGGGCCTCCAGGCTGATATGGTGAGGGAGCAAATGGATAAGAGTCCATACCCTTCCGTTATCTGCGGCGATTTTAATGATGTACCCAATTCTTATGTGTATTTCCGAATAAAAGGCGGGTACCAGGATGCCTTTTTACAGAAAGGTTTCGCCATCGGGAGAACCTTTATTGCCCTGGCGCCAACATTACGGATAGATTATATACTTGCCGACCGGAAATTTGAAATAAAACAGTTCGATATGATAGACGAGGACCTCAGCGACCATATTATGCTGGTATCCGATATTCTTTTGAAAAAATGAATATCTTCACCATCCAATGAGATGCCCGCACAAATATTGTTGTTGCTGTTGCTGATACAGCCTGTTCCTATTACCGGAACAAATGCCGGTTTTTTTCAACCTTCAATCCTAACATGTAATCACTCATAACTCATGCCGCTTAAAGTATATAATTCATTAACCAGACAGAAAGAAATATTCACACCTATCAACCCACCGTATGTTGGTATGTATGTATGCGGACCTACTGTGAGTGGGGAGAGCCATTTAGGGCATGCAAGACCTTATATAACCTTCGATGTGCTGTACCGCTACCTGATGTATCTGGGCTATAAGGTCCGGTATGTACGCAACCTCACGGATGCGGGGCATTTTGAAGAAGAGGGCCGTGAGGCGGAAGATAAGATCAGTAAAAAAGCAGTGCTTGAAAAACTGGAACCCATGGAACTGGTGCAGAAATACACCAACCTCTATCACTGGGCCATGGATCGTTTAAATAACCTTCGGCCTGGTATTGAACCTACAGCAACAGGACATATTATAGAACAGATCGAAATGATCAAAAAGATCATCGCCGACGGGTATGCCTATGAGGCCAATGGCTCGGTATATTTTGATGTGGAAAAATACAATACCGATTTTTCAAAGAAAGGGCAGCCGTATGGTATCTTAAGCGGGCGGGTACTCGAAGACCAGATGGAAAGTACCCGCGAACTGGATAACCAGGACGAAAAAAACAATAAAAGTGATTTTGCCTTATGGAAACATGCCCCTCCTGAGCACATCATGCGGTGGCAAAGCCCCTGGGGCGAAGGGTTTCCCGGATGGCATATCGAATGTTCTGCGATGAGCAAAAAATACCTGGGTGATGAATTTGATATCCATGGGGGCGGAATGGATCTTCAGTTTCCGCATCATGAGTGCGAGATTGCACAGAGTACGGTTTGTAATCATGTGATGCCCGCTAAGTATTGGCTTCACAATAACATGATAACCATCAATGGCAAGAAGATGGGTAAAAGTTATAATAATGTCATCAGGCTGACAGAAATGTTCAATGGAGAACACGCGGTACTTACACAGGCATATTCTCCTATGACCATTCGCTTTTTCATTTTGCAAAGTCATTACCGTGGCACACTAGATTTCAGTAACGAAGCTTTGCAGGGATCGGAAAAAGCATTGAAACGTTTATGGGAAGCGTATGAATGGATGATAAATCAGTCTGAAGTCGGGAGTTTGGAGTCTGGAGTTGATATGGTATTAGATGCTAAGGTCCGTAAACTGGTGGGTGAGTTTGAGGAGTTCATGAATGATGACCTGAATACCGCGAAGGTGGTGGCCAATATGTTTGACCTGGTTTCGGTGATCAATTCCATTAAGGATAAACACATACCGGCTAATGCATTAAGTACTGCAACCGCTGTAGAATTGAAGCAGAAATTGAAAGTTTATGTGGAAGATATCTTTGGTTTAAAAAATGAACGCGCAGAAGACAATGGCAAACTCGATGGTGTATTACAACTCCTTATCGATATCCGTAAAGAAGCCAAAAGCCGGAAAGACTTCGTCACCAGCGACAAAATTCGGAATGAACTCGCAGCATTGGGCGTGCAATTAAAAGATGAGAAAGACGGGGGGATGAGCTATACGATTTGAACAGAGGAACAGATGAACAAGGAATATTGAACAGATGAAGTAACGAGGTAGTTGAACCCCCATCCACTTCAACTTGGATATACGCTATTCTCCTGTTTGAGAACCTTTGTTCATCTGTTCCTTGCTCATGTGTTCAATATTCCTAGTGATTACAATCATCCGTATGCCCATGATTATGCCCCCTGCACAACCGGTAGTTTAGATAATGCGCGGTAACGATACAGGCAACGGCGGGTAATAATAAGAGGATGCGCCATTCATGCCAGATCATTTTGGCAAAAAGCAATACGATACCGATGGAAAAAAAGAGTAAAGGCAACCAGCTATGGTGGTGTTTTTTCCTGCCATGGTATAAGGAATAGGAACCAACACCAAAAGCCAGGGTGATCATCAGGAATTCAAAGCCGGTATGCTCAATAATATTCACGCCAAACAGGGGCAGGGTGGTTAAAAATAAAGGCAGTAATGCACAGTGAATGGCGCAGGCCATCGAACTGGCTATCCCAAATGCATCCCAATTGATCTTTTCGTTCATAAGGGTCAAAAATAACACAATGCAACAATGTTGCAAAATATTTGTTGTAATCGTCTAATCTTCGGGAGCAAGCCTGTTTCAACCGTAACTTTGCTGTATAAAGACTGATATGAATAAGAAATTGATCGGATATGGCCTCTTCTTCGTTGTTCTGGTACTGGTATTTTATTTTTTCCTTTTCAGGGGAACTGATAACTGGAAATCCAAATTGCCTACCATCAGTTATGTAAAACCGTTCCATTTTACCACGCAGGACGGATTGCCATACACAGACAAGGATATGCTGGGAAAGGTTTCCGTGGTAGAGTATTTTTTTACCACCTGCAAGGGCATCTGCCCGAGAATGCATGGCAGCCTGAAAACTGTTTACGGGCAGTTTAAGAACGAGCCTGATTTTAGGATCGTGGCCCATACCTGCGACCCGGAAAGAGATTCAGCGGCGCGGTTAAAATTCTATGCCGATTCCACGCAGATAGACACCCAAAAATGGGTATTGCTTACCGGGCGTAAGGACAGTCTCTACCAGATGGCCCGCAGTGCCTACTTACTGGACGACCCCAAAAACAATGTTGAAAAAATAGAGGACCAGTTCATTCATACACAATTCTTTGCATTGGTAGATAAAGAAGGTAAAGTGCGGGGCCAGGTATATGATGGATTGAAGCAACCGGAACTTGACAGGCTGAAAAAAGACATTAAAACATTGCTGGAAGAAAAGCCGTCTAAAGACAAATTGTAAAAGTAATATTCAATACTATTAATATTGTGTTTGTATGTTGTACAGCGTTATTGAGACATTAAAGCGGAACCAGTTAAGCATCACTGACAGCCGCAAAAGGATACTCGAATTATTTGTACGCGCCAACGGAGCGCTGGCACATGCTGATATTGAGCACCAGAGCGGTACCGAATTTGACCGGGTGACCATCTATCGTACCCTACAGACCTTTGTAGAAAAGGGAATCATTCATACCATACCCACCGTCGATAATTCTGTACGCTATGCATTGTGTAAAGATGCCTGTACCGAAGGACATCACCACGATGACCACGTTCATTTTATGTGCGATGACTGCGGCACTACGTATTGCCTTGATCATGTAACCGTACCCCAGGTGCAGCTTCCACAGGGGTTTACAGCCGCACAAACCGATGTTGTGGTCAGCGGGAAATGTATGAAATGCGTATAAGATCACGTATTTACCGCAATTGATGTTTTTTGTTGACAGGCCTTGCCTGTCATTTTTTTTGCAACGTATCTTCGTACAAACAGTTTCTATGGTATTGATTACAGGCGCTAGCGGTTTGGTGGGCTCACACCTGCTCCGGCAACTGGTTATGAACGGGGAAAAAGTAAAAGCTTTATACCGTTCTGCCATTCCGGCCATGGAAGGTGCGGATAAAGTTGAATGGATAAAAGGCGACATACTGGATATAATAGCCCTGGAAGAAGCCATGACGGATGTTCAACAGGTATACCATTGCGCAGCGATTGTTTCTTTTAATCCGCGCAAAAAAGCGATCATGCATAAGACTAATGTGGAAGGCACTGCCAATGTGGTAAATGCATGTCTTGACGCAGGTGTACAGAAATTATTATTTGTAAGCTCGGTAGCGGCTCTGGGAAGGATACGACAGGATAAACCTATTAATGAAACAATGAACTGGACAGAAGCAACCAGCAACAGCGAATATGGCAAGACCAAATACCTGGCAGAGCTTGAAGTATGGCGTGGTATAGGGGAGGGATTGAATTCGGTGATCGTAAACCCGTCGCTCATTCTTGGCGCGGGCGACTGGACAAAGGGTTCATCAGAATTGTTCAGGTCGGCCTATGGTGAGTTTCCCTGGTATACAGAAGGCACCAGTGGTTTTGTGGATGTGGCCGATGTGGTAAGGGCCATGATGCTATTGATGAAAATGGATATGGTTTCTGCAGAACGTTTTATACTTAGTGGAGAAAACCTGTCCTTTAAAGAGGTCTTTACCCGGATAGCGGAGAACTTTCATAAAAGACCACCTCACAGAAAAGTAACCCCGTTCCTTGCTTCTATTGTATGGCGGTTAGAAGCGGTCAAATCTCTGTTTACAGGTAAAGATCCGATGCTCACCAGGGAAACAGCCCAGACGGCAGCCGCTAAAGTGCAATTCGATAACACGAAGCTGAAGCGCTTCTTTCTGAATTTTGAATACACACCGATGGCAGTTACACTGGAACGCATTTGTGCGGAATTACAAAAAAAATATAACTTGTAAAAAACTACGAAAGCTGAAACAGGTTATCACCGTTATAAATACTTTGACCAATCCTGAAAATGCAAATGTATTTAACAGTCTGGGAGAGGCATGGACAGTTATCGGGAATAAAGCAGAAGCTATCAATGCCTATGAAAAAGCATTGGGGCTGAAACCCTCGGATGAGAATGCGAAGAAGATGATCGCTCAACTAAAGTGGTAAGGATCTACTCACCCCGTCGGCACTTCGTGCGACACCCCTCTCTATTCCATAGAGAGGGGAATTCTGGTCCCCCTCTTTGCGCAGCAGAGAGGGGTGTCGCACAAAGTGCCGACGGGGTGAGTTATTCCATTACTTTTTTCCAGAGTTCAGGAATACGTTTAATCCATACCAGTTCCCTTCTTTTAATGGAAGCATCTTCCGCAGGGTACCCAAAATACGTTTTGCCCCCCGCCAG
>JBKJPR010000009.1:0-4574 GCA_046594275.1 Sediminibacterium sp. | reverse complement strand
CCTGCCGTAAATGTATTGATGCCTGCCCTACCGATGCCATCCTGGATAATAAAGTGGTGGATGGCAGTAAATGCATCAGTTATTTCACGATCGAACTGAAGGACGCACTGATACCTGCTGAAATGAAGGGCAAATTTGATAACTGGCTATTTGGCTGTGATGTGTGCCAGGATATATGCCCCTGGAACCGCTTCAGTTCGACGCACCACGAGATCAACTTCACACCTATTCCTGAAATACTTAATTTATCTACTAAAGAGTGGGAAGCGATGAGTGAAGAGGCATTCAATACCATTTTTAAAGACTCTCCTTTGCAACGAAGCAGGTACCAGGGGATCCGGAGAAACCTTTCTTTCATTTCGGATAATACCCTTGCGAACAACGAAACCGATACCGCTTCGCTACAACCTGAATCCCAGCTTTAATACCACCCTGTTTAATCTGTACAGGAATTTTCGTTCATTAGTAGTGCTTCCGGTAAAGGGTGGAAAATCCTGGAAGATCGTTTCATTATATGCTTCGGTAATTGTTTTAATGGAATAACCCATCCCCAATACCACCCCCTGTCTTTTTTTATTCCATAACGCATATCCCAACCCAAATTCAGTAAACAATCCATTATTAAACCTGCTTTTTCCAGTACCCCATCCGCTAACAGGACGGCTATACTGAAAATCCAAGGGCGCGGCCATATTGATACCCATATTGAGATAAGCAAAAACCGGCCACTGTTTTTTTGTGATCTCTCTTCTGATATCCAGAAATACAGGTATACTTCTTACCTTGTAATAATCTATGGCTGACCCAAGCCCGAGTCCCCAGCCATTCTTCTCCAGTCCACCCACCAGCATCACCTGCACGCTAACGGAATGATCCCCATTTAGCAAGCCTGCCTGTGGTATCATATAGAATGCTGATTTGCCACCTGCTTTTTGGGCGAATGCATCAGCAGTACAAAACAGCATAAGAACGATTAAAATTTTCTTTCTCATATTTATTTATTTGCCGTAATTGTTAATTTACTCATCACTCTGGTATTGGTCACATCTGAATAATCTACCATATAGAGTCCGTCTTTGGCTACAACAACCGCTGTTCCTTTCTGGGCAATCACATCATAGGCTTCAAACCCGGGTATTTGTTTCAGGGCCTTGAGCGATAAAGCAGTAGTGGCATCGAAGATCTTCAGGCCATCGGTTCCATCACAGATGAATAACAGGTTACCGTCTTTTGACAGCCCTGCCGGAGCCTTGAGTGGATATGTTTTTACGAGTTGCGGGGTAGCGATATTATTGATATCCACCACATCCAGTTGATTAGACGGGCCACCGCAAAAACCGCCACCACGAAGCGTGATATAAGCATAGTTTGTATCTGCGATAACCGGGTCGCAGGCACGGGCATGTACGAATTGACTGATCTTTTGGGGGTTAACCTGGTTCTGTGCGTTATAAATGAACATCCCGGCTTGTGAACCGATAAAAAGTTTATCTATGTATGGAAAGATCGTTTCAATATTCCCTCCCGGTAAACTAACTGACCGGATATAAGAAGGCGCTGAAGCACTAGCCGTATTGAATACTTTAAGATCATTATGGCTCACTGTATACATCCGCTGGTTCAACAAAGCAAATCTTGCCATTGAGCCTGCTACACCAACAATTGTTGCAGAAGCACTGCCAGCCATTCCGGCTGCTGATTGAGAGGAGAAAAAAACATTGCCGAACCTATTCTTACGGGTCAGCGTCTCACTGAATCTTTTTTTTACTGAGGTATCCACCCTTACCCATTCCTGTATCACTTTAGTTGTATCGGCTACAAACCCATTGTAATAACGGTGCGGGAAAACACCCGGCAGGAACTGTTTCAAGACTGTATTCAGCGGATCTGAAATATCCAATGTTACCAGGTCCGTATAACAATCTGCATAGAGATAGTTACCATTTATGGCCAGGTCAATACATCCCGGAATACTGATAAAAGAAACAGGCTTGATCTGTGAAGGGTTGGAAACATCGATTATATGAATGCCGCGGTCAACATCGTTGAGGAAAATATAATTATCCTTCCAGACTAATTTACCGGTTTTTTGAATGATTCCGGGCGTGCCGTTCCTGATACCAGCCCTTACTGCTTCTTTTGTTTTATATACGGGCCTGAAAAAAGTATAAGATTCTGTGACCGTATCCTTGGTGCAGGCTATTACCAATAAGATCACTACTAACATGAAAAAGTCAATGCGTTTCATACAAATGATTTTGCATATTGACACAGTAACCAGATATACCGTTGCATTTATTTTTTCTTTTTCGCAAAACCCACTGTTGCACGTATTGCTGCGCGGAAAAGATGTTGGGCGGAACCAGCTTGTTTAGAACTTTTACTCAGGAAATAGGTTAACTGCGGGCCAATATATAGGATGGGGGCTTTACCGATTCCAATATCGGCCCCGCTGGATACATTCATCTGAATAGTGGGTATTAAGGATCGGTTCTTAAACAATACCCCGGAACCAGCATCATAGTGCAGCGCATTGCCGGCAAGCAATACGGCGGTGCCGACTCCTATCCGCCAACGCAGAGAAAGAGCATTGCCAAGTTTATACTGCGTATAGAGATCAACAGCCAGTTCAGTAAAATGATATTTATTCAGGTAAGAGGTGCTATCCGTGCTGATAAAATAAAAACGATCAGCGATAATACCTCCCTGGCTACTGAAACTGGCGCTGTCGACCCTTCTTCCAACGCCAATAGAAGATTGGTAAAACCCATACCCCAATGTAATGCCAACACTGCTTTTTTTACCAACCGGCTTGTTTGCCTGCAGGCCAAGCGAAAATGAAAAAGCATCTGCCTGTGAAGGGATCTTATAAATTGCATTTCCCTGATTGAAAGCGCCACCTGTAATATTAGATGGATTCTGTGCATACACATTGCCAGCTTTGGCAAACGGCCCTCTCTTACCGCTACTACCGAGATCAATTGTACCGTAGAATTGCCATGGACGCTTACTTGTTTTTTTTGCTGCCTTAACGGTATTATGAATATAGCTGCTGTTAATGGGAACCAAAGTATCCTGCTTAATGGTCATTGGCAATTCCTGATAATCTTTAGCAACAGTTACTGGTGAATCTAGCGCAACTTTTGTTAAACTTTTTATTTCAGCAGTAGATTCACTTGTTTTTGTAACAGGAGCGCCAGACTGTTTCAAGGCAGTATCACCTACGATTATCTGCACTTGTTTTTCTGCAACTGCCGGCTTACTGGCAGTTGGACTGGCAAATGGTTGGGGGTGAAATGGTATATCTGGTATTCGATCTCCTGTTTTATTCAGATATGTGTTGGATAACCTCTTATTTTCCTGGACAGGCATTACTGCTTTATCGTTAACAGACGTTTTCTCATGGTCTTTACCCACCAGTACCGGTGCAGGTAACTGGTACATCGGTATACTTTTGTCTATTTCATGTTTGCCATTTTGTGTGATCCTGTTGTCATTCTCTTGCCTGTATTGGTGGTATAGCCAGAAAGAACCACAACCGGCCAGCAAGGCTGCCAACCAGATGATCCAGCGACGTTCCTTTTTCGTATGGAGGGCCGCTTCCACGTTTAGCCATATTTCTTCATCCGGCTTCAGTTGCAAACCTGCCAGTTCATCCCTGACCAGCTCTTCAAAAGATCTTTCCGCCATAATTATCTTTTTTACTGTTAACAGAATGTTTTTCCAGCCAGCCTATCAGCAAGGCACGGGCTCTTGCATATTGTGAACGGCTGGTGCCTTCTTTAATACCCAGCATTTTTGCTATCTCAACATGAGTATATCCTTCCACCGCATGTAAATTGAAAATAGCCTGGTAGCCTGCAGGCAATTGCCTGACCAGGTTAAGAATATCTTTCAGATTAATGGCCAGGTCCGGGCTATCTCTTTCCACCGGGTGCAGGTAAGTATCTTCAAAACACAGGTCCAGTTGGTAGTGTGGTTTTCTTTTTAGGTAATTGATAGCCGTATTAACCATTATCCGTCTGATCCAGCCCCCTAATTCGCCTTCCTGTTTATATTGATGCAGGTTTTTAAACACTTTAATAAATCCTGTCTGCAGTACTTCCTGGGCATCATTCATGCTTTTGGTATAACGATAACAAATACCCAGCATACTGCCCGAAAACAACTCATAGAGTTGCTTTTGGGCAACCACATTATTCTTTAAACAGTCTTTTACCAGTTTCTGTTGATCAACCATACGCCTGATTCAGTTTTCTGACACAATATTATCCTCAATCGTTGCACTTACACAAAAAAGTTTGACAGATTACCCACTTATCATCTGCCTGCATTCTTCCCCGATTCCACATTACATTTGCCCTATGAGTTTAGCAGCAAGAGACCAACAGGTGATATGGCATCCTTTTACACAACAAAAGAATATGCCCGCCCCGGTGCCTATTGTAAAAGGTTTGGGCAGTTTACTTTTTGCAGAAGATGGCAGCACTTATATTGATGCCATCAGTAGCTGGTGGGTGAATTTGCATGGCCATGCACACCCGTATATTGCTGAAAAGATCTACCGGCAGGCG
>JBKJPR010000407.1:0-3157 GCA_046594275.1 Sediminibacterium sp. | reverse complement strand
TATGTTACATACATTATATAAGGCCCTGTTCTGATTGGAACGGGGCCTTATATTTTAATATCGAATATCGAACAGATGAACAACGAACAAGGAACAGGGAACAAGGAACAAGGAACAAGGAACAGAAGAACAAGGAACAAGGAACAAGGAACAGGGAACAAGGAACAGAAGAACAAGGAACAGGGAAGGAGGTCGGCTGCAATAAAAGAGCAAGTCCCGCCTCTTTTATTATTCACAATTCACTATTCACCATTGACCATCAAAAGTGGAACAGTCCCGCAAAAATATTTCCCCTCCTAGCTTGCGAGGAAGGGTGGGGTGGTTACTTGCAATTATTCTTAAGAATAGCATCCGCCTCTTTATATCCCTTCGAACTTGCGAGGCGCATGATAGCACAACCTTCTTCCCTTTTTCCGAGATTATACAAAGCAACGCCTTTAAAATATTCGCTTTTGCCATCATGGGAAGTTTTCATATTAATTACCCTGTCAAAATAAGTAATGGCCCGTTTGTATTCCCCAATATTGAAATAGGCGATACCTGTATTTTCATAAATGATGTAATTGCCCGGTGTTATTTCCGCAGCTTTCAGGAAACTCCGTGCCGCAGATAAATAATCTGCTTTATTCAATGGTGGCGAACCTGCTTTTGCTTTATTGAATGCGGCAATACCCTCATTATAAAATACCTGTGCTTTGGCCATGTCAGCGCCCGGATTTGTTGGTGCTGCTATCGCAGGGCTTTGTAGGAAACGCATCAGTTCTATCTTTCTCTGCGGTAGGATCGGGTCATCTGGGAATGCACGCATGGCGCTGTCTGCGGTTATCAGTAGGGCTGCCAATGAACCCTTTTCTTTTTCCAATGCATTCATCATGGCTATGATGTATAAATCCCACCCCCAGGCGCTAGGGCGGTATTGGTCGTATGTCTTGAAAGCTTTTTTAATAGCAAGGGTATCTTTTGTTTTAGCAAGAACGGCCAGCAGTGTTTGAAAATAGGTTTTGGCCCTTGGTCTTGTATAAAATGCTTTTACCGCATTTATCTGGGCACTGTCCATTTTGTTCATTTTGTAGAACAGGCCTGCCTTTAAAAATTCACTGTAACCAATAACGGGGTTGGCGCTGATAGCCCTGTTCAATAAAACAAGGGCTTCATCATATTTTCCCGCTTCATACAAATACCTCCCTTTAATGGCTTCAAGTGGTTGTGCTGAAGCAGAAAGATTGGGAATGGGCGGCAATTGGGAGAATACATAATCCCATTTCAATTTCAAAGGTTCATTATCCATATCAGGGATGATGATTCGCTGAGCCACCTGGGATTTATGAGTTAAAAAAGTTAAATAACCGGCAGGCATGAGGAATAAAATGGCAATAATTCCAAACAATGCTTTACTGATTGGGCTTTTAGTGGAAGCACCCTTTTCTTTTTTCTTTTCATTGTATACTTTAATAAAAGCATTGACATTGAGCCCAACGATAAAAGCAAAAAACATCTGGCTGATGGGCCTCTCCATAGGAAAGTTAAAGAATGCATCTATTGAATAACCAATAAATGCCAGGAAAGAAAAGATCGACATGTGTCTGGTTTCTTCGTCGGTATCAGATCTGTATACCCGGATAGTAAACAGAAGTATACAGACAAACAAGGAAAGATATAATGCTCCACCCGGAATACCTAATTCCGCGAAATTTTCCAACAAATCATTGTGTGCATGGATGGGAACAATAAGGTCATTGGTAATTACTCTTTGGTAAGGTATACACGCTATTTTCCAGTTACCAATTCCCGAGCCGATCACTGGATGATGTTTGGTATAATCAATTGCATGGGCCCAAAGCCGGATACGGACCATATTACTTTCATCAGATATAGCTGCAATGGAACCAAACCGATCTGTTACTGTTCCATACCCCCCTTTCCCCTCTTCGAGATTTTTTACACTTGATAATTCCACCTGTGATATAAAAAAGGCAGCTATTATAGGGAAAAGTACATAACTGACCCGGTATAAGGTTTTTTCCGTAAGCTTCTCTTTTTTATATTCAAGGAAACAATAGACTAAATAAAATATAACAATTAGCAGTAAACTGATATAGGATGCCCTTGCATTAACAATAAAGAGCGTCAATGAACCCAAAAGAAGTATAGGGATATTTAAAAACCTGCTCCATAGGCGTGAAGTATGCAAACAATAAAGTACAAAAGGGATCTTAACTACCAGCCCAGCCGCAAAAATGTTTTTATTACCGGTTGTTCCTTTCAGGTTCAATATCAGTTGGTTGATGGGAATATTACCAACGCCTTCTAAAAATTCCTGTAAAGTCAGATAAGATTCAACCAATAAAATCAGCGCCATCATTTGTGCCAGCCACTTGAAGAGGTCTGTTCGTCCGTATAATAAAATGCTGATATTAAAATAAGCGACAATAGTAGCGATCAGCCGGGCATAACATACCCATGCTTCTGTAGGATTGATAGCTGTAATAATAGAAATGCCCGCCAAGACAAAAAAAGCAAGGTATAACCTGGAAAAAATGTTTTTAAACAGGCCCGCAACCGCTTCTTCATAGTTGTTCTTGCGGCTGAGGAGGAAAATAATAACTAAGAGATCAATGATTACGAAATACAGCCACTGTGGCCCCATGGCGTCATAGGCGCCCAGGTTGGGTATAAAATGAATAGCAAAATAAAGAGAACAGAAAGCTAAGGGAATAATATTAGCGCCTTGAAAAAAGGAATTTTTGGCTGTAACGGGAACTTGTTTGGTTGCTTTAGGCAAGGTTTCCCTTACCTCGTATTTTTTAGCCATTGTATATGTCTTGTGGTAAAATTATCAAAATGATTGCATTAAAAAAAGCTGTGTATCACTATTTTACAGATAGTTTTATCGGGTACTATTTAACTATCTGGTAAACATAAACTCCCGGCTGACGTATAAATTGCCCTAAACAGTTATTTTTTGCACTACACCATGATGTAAATTCCTGAAAACTGTGGATAACCGGCTATTTGCCCCTTTTTGGGAATATATTTCAGCTTTTATTTGAAAAATACACAAAAAACCTTTTAAATAGTTGTCTGTTCGGTTGCAGCCTCTTACCTTTGCAACCCCAAATCGAAGATTCATGAAGTCCACTGAAAAAGGCAAATGACT
>JBKJPR010000236.1:0-5132 GCA_046594275.1 Sediminibacterium sp. | reverse complement strand
CCTATCCCATTTTACAGGTGTATACGCCGCCGGACCGGAAAAGTATTGCGATCGAGAACCTGAGTGGGGCGCCGGATAATTTTAATAATGGAATAAACCTGATTTTACTGCCGCCCGATCAACCCAAAACATTCACTACCAGTTATACGGTCACAGTGCTATAGATCTACCACGGCAATAACACTGATTTCAACATTCACACCCCGTGGAAGCCCTTTTACAGCAACGGTTTCGCGGGCAGGATAGTCTCCGGTAAAGTAGGAACCATATACCTCGTTAACCTGCGCAAAAAGGCCCATATCACTAAGAAAGATGGATGTTTTTACAACATGTGCCAGCGTAAGTTTGGCTTCTTCCAGCACTGCCTGCAGGTTTTTCATTACCTGGTGGGTTTCAGCCTGTATAGAACTCAACTCCAGTTCTCCGGTTGCCGGTATAAAAGCTACCTGGCCACTCACAAATAAGAATCCATTCGCTTTAACAGCCTGGTTATACGGTCCGATAGGCGCAGGCGCCTTCTCTGTCTTAATGATCTGCTTTGGCATAACAATAGTTTTAATCAACAGCAAATTGCTGCATTTCTATCAACCTGCCAACCTAAATTTGCGCTTTACTCACAACCATGCAAATAGTAGTCAAAGCCGATGCGCAGCAAAAACAGGAATTCCTGGCGAAAGGCATACCTGCTGAGGTAGGGGTTCACTGGCTAACAAGGGGGGAGGCTGTACCGGAGGCTGATGCTTATTTTGACCTGCTTTTTGAAGAGGAGGGACTTGCATTCAGCGGCATTACAACCAAACCCGTGTTTGTGAATGCGGTAATCGCTACAGGCGCGGTATTGCCTGCGAATTGTATACGCATCAATGCATGGACGGGATTTTTGAAAAGGGAGCTTATTGAGTTGGCTGCCACATCTGCCGACAGTCAAATCTCTCAGATTTATAAAGACAGCCTCTCTGTTTTACAGGTTTTAGGCTGGAAATATCAAGCAGTTGCTGATATATCCGGTATGATAGCGGCAAGAGTAATCGCCATGATCATAAATGAAGCGTATTTTGGTTTGGGAGATGAGATCAGTAGCAAAACGGGGATAGATACCGCCATGAAACTCGGCACCAACTACCCTTATGGCCCTTTTGAATGGAGTGAAAAGATAGGATTGCAAAAAGTATATGCTTTGCTCAAAAAATTAAACGAAAAGGATAGCAGGTATGCAGTGGCCCCAGCTCTTGAAAAAGAGGTACTGCATCAACAACTAAACAAATAAACATTAATGCCCCTTCTCCTCTGCATTGATACCGCCACAGAACACGCCAGTGTTTGCCTAAGCAGGGGGAATGTTGTTTTGGGACTTATTGAAAGCACAGAACAGAAGAATCATGCATCTTTTGTACAGCCGGCTATTCAGCAATTGACAGACAAAAGCGGTTACCAATTGAAAGAGGTTGATGCCATTGCCGTTACTGCCGGACCGGGTAGTTATACGGGTTTACGGGTGGGACTGGCTTCTGCCAAAGGTATCTGTTATGCTATAGATAAGCCTTTGATCCTTATTGATACCTTGGAAGTGATGGCACAGTCTGTTCTTTCGCAATTCGTTTTAAATAATCAAGCCATCGACCCATTAACCCTGCTGTGCCCCCTGATTGATGCCAGGAGAATGGAGGTTTTTACGGCTTTGTACAATCTTTCGCTACAGGAAATACAGCCTCCCCATGCACTCATCTTAGATACACAATCATTTCATCCTATCCTGGCTCAGCAGCCAGTGATTTTTAGTGGCTCCGGGCATTACAAACTAAAAGAGCTTATTTCCCATCAGAATGCGGTTTTTGCCAATATCCAGCATAATGCGTCACATTTGGCTATCCGCTCACTAATCGCTTATGAATCAAATCGTTTTGCAGATATTGCCTACAGTGAACCCCTGTATGTAAAGGAATTTTTCCATCCGGCAAAGCCAGCCTGATTTTGGGGAATTAGTATTCATAAAATCTATACTATGAATCCTAAAACATTTTATTTAACTTTATACGTACGATTCTAGTTTTTTAACCCCCAATTTAACTTGTATTGTCATGAGCCAAACCTTACAAGCCGTTGTTTTACTGAACGGCAAAACCCAGATAAAGGTTGATTTCCTGCACACAAAAAAGGCCTCTTTGATTCTCAGGTCAATCAATCATAAACTCCGTCAGCAGATTATTAAATTACTGGATGAGCACCAGAAAATGACGGTTACCGAGATCTATGTAAAACTCCGGCTCGAACAGTCTGTTGCCTCTCAGCACCTGGCCATATTACGCCGGGCAGGTATTGTAAGCACTTCCCGCGATGGTAAATTCATCTTTTATTCCGTTAACTATACCCGGCTGGCAGAAGTGGTACAATTCGTGGAAACACTGGTAGGTTGACAGGTTTTGTGACAATTCCGGCCCTTTTTATGCCCCTCGGCCATTTGGCCTGAAGCTTGCCATTATCTTTGCTTAAAACCAGAAGATATGTTTATAGAGCAATTATATACGGGTTGCATCAGTGAAGCCGCTTATTACATAGAGAGTGATGGTATTGCCGCTGTTATAGACCCTCTGCGCGATATCGAAGAATACCTACAGCTTGCACATAAGAGGAATGCTAGCATCAAATATATTTTTGAAACACATTTCCATGCTGATTTTGTAAGCGGCCATTTGGACCTGGCTGCTGCTACAGGAGCCACTATCGTTTATGGCCCGAATACGGTGACCAAATTCCCGGTACATGTAGCCAAAGACGGAGAAGTATTCGAGATAGGGAAACTGAAAGTAGAAGTGTTACATACCCCCGGACATACCCTCGAAAGCAGTTGTTACTTATTGAAAGACGAAGCCGGAAAAGATCATGCTGTTTTCACCGGCGATACTTTGTTTGTGGGCGATGTGGGCCGCCCCGATCTTGCCCAGAAAGCCAATGAAATAACTATTGATGATCTTGCCGGCATGATGTATGACAGCCTGCAAAAAAAAATACTGCCGCTGGCAGATAATGTGATCGTGTATCCTGCCCATGGAGCGGGCAGTAGCTGCGGTAAAAACCTCGGACCCGAAACGTACAGCACCATTGGCGAGCAAAGACAAACCAATTATGCGCTGCAGCCGCAAACAAAAGAAGATTTTATTAAAGCAGTGACGGAGGGATTGACCGCGCCTCCCCAGTATTTTCCTGTTAATGCCAGGATCAATAAAGAAGGATATGAAAGCCTGGAAGCTGTGATTGATAAAGGCTTAAAGCCCCTCAGCGTTTCTGCCTTCAAAAAAAAGGCCAAAGAAGATGACACCCTCATTCTGGATACCCGAAATTCCATTTTTTTTACCCAGGGTTTTGTACCCGGTTCGATCAGTATAGGCCTTGATGGCCGATTTGCAGAATGGGCCGGCAGCCTGTTGCCATTTGATAAAAAAATGATCCTGGTAACTGAACCCGGTAAAGAAAAAGAAACGATTATACGATTGGCAAGGGTAGGGTTTGAAAAAATAGAAGGCTACCTGGACGGAAGTTATGAAGCATGGGTAGCCGCAGGTGAAAAGATAGACATGATCATTGATGTAGAAGCAGATGAACTGGCTATGGATATTCCTTTTGACGAACACCTGGTGATTATTGATGTAAGAAAAGAAACTGAATTTGCGGATGGACATATCAAAGAAGCAGTGAATATTCCTTTATCCGACCTTACCGATCCCGGAAGCATGGCCAACCTTGATGATAACCACAATATCTATGTGCATTGCGCCGGCGGGTATAGAAGTGTGATCGCTTCTTCGCTGATCAAACGACAGGGAATCCACAATCTCCGCAATGTGCTGGGAGGCTGGAGCAAGATCAAAGAACTGACCGATAAGTTTGAGATCGCGAAAAATGTGGAAGTGCTGAATTGATTTTGAAATTTTGGAGTTGGAAATTTTATTTTAAACACATAGGAAGATAGTTCAAAAACAAGGGCATATAGTTTCTACTATGTGTTCTTATGCATTCTAAATTTCTATGTGTTTAAAAAATATTTCAAAGAATGATGTTTCAATTCCAAAATTACGGCACCAGGTGTCCGTGCTGTTCAGGATTAAACTCCCATTTCCATCTCCTGTGGCTCCACAAATAATTGGATGGTTTTGAGCGGATGGCTTTCTCAACACAGGTTGCGAATAGCTGGGTGAGCTCTCCATTTTTAAAATCGCGCGGTGTGGTGGTGAGTATCTCTAACTGTGTATGGTAATATCCCCGTTTAACTTTATAAAAATGGCCAAAAATAACCGGTGTATTATTCAGTTTGGCGCCTTTCTCGGGTCCTGTCATAAACGGAGTTAAACGGCCAAAGAACCAAACCCAGTGTGCTGCTAAAGGATTACCGGGATTCTGATCGGCTGCAAGCGCCAATCCATACCGTCCCTTTACATATTGATGAAAATGTGTTTTAAAATCAACCGCCGGGACCAGTATGGTGCCATACCGGAGGCGCAATTTCCGGATCATCCTGTCAAAAGATTTATTGGCAATGGGCATGTAAACCGCTACAAAAGGATATATCCCTTGCATCGACTCGCCAAGGTTTACATATTCCCAGTTAAAGAAATGCCCGGCCTGGTATTGAACATTTACACCAGACTTATATAATGGATCCAGTATCTCATTACTATTTGTGGTATACCGTTTGGCAAATTCTTTATCGCTTACAGACAACAGTTTGATTGTTTCAATAAAAGTATCCGCGAAATTGTGATAGAACTCTTTGGCAATAGCAATTCTTTCCTCTAACGTTTTTTCGGGGAAAGCGATTGACAGATTCTTCATCACCACTTCTTTCCGATAGCCCGAAATATAATACAGTATCCCATACACGCAGTCGCTGATCAGGTACATGACCTTCCATGGCAGTAAAGACAAAAGATAAAATAGCGGGTAGATGATATAGTACATTCAGTTGTTGATTGAATTGACCGGCTTATAAAATGATATTTTGTAACAATTCGCTTTTACCGGTATGATCGGTATTGAAATGAAGTCCCCGGCTCTCTTTCCTGAATTGTGCGCCTTTCACAATAAGATATCCAACTGAAATCAGGTTACGTAACTCGCACAACTGTGGCGATAGTTTG
>JBKJPR010000211.1:0-25938 GCA_046594275.1 Sediminibacterium sp. | reverse complement strand
TGGTACTGATGAGCAAAGAAAAAGCAGAGGCTATGGGTATCAGGCCTCTTGCTGTTATCCGCAGCTATGCAGATGCCGAACAGGCGCCGGAATGGTTTACTACCACACCTTCACTTGCTGTTCCGAAAGCGGTGGCCAAGGCTGGGCTGCAAATGAGTGATATAGATTTTACAGAACTGAATGAAGCTTTCGCTGTGGTAGGTATTGCCAATATCCAGAAAATGAAACTAGATCCCGCTACAGTAAATGTACATGGCGGGGCAGTATCGCTTGGCCATCCATTAGGTTGCAGTGGTGCAAGGATCATTGTTACGCTCATCAATGTGCTGAAACAACATGGAGGGAAGATCGGTGCCGCGGGAATATGTAATGGGGGAGGAGGGGCCAGTGCGATGGTGATAGAAGCAATTAAGAATTGATAATTAACAATTAATAATTTTTTTGGCGGTCATTTCGACGAGGAACGGGGAGAAACCTTACGACGTAAGCTCATAACAAATATCGCACTGAATATCTGCAAATCGATCAGCAGATTTCTCCTCATTCTTTCGTGTCTGCCTACTGGCAACATTACAGATCGAAAAGACGGTTGTATAATTTTTAACCGATGAACCGGATCTCCATCAGACAAGCCACTACCGCCGATGCGGATCTCATTGCTGATATCAGTCGTCAAACTTTTTACGAATCTTTTGCTGCGCAGAATACGAAGGAGGATATGGATAAATTCCTTACCGAAAATTTCAATAAAGAATTATTGGTGGCGCAGGTGGGGATACCGGGACATATTTTTCTATTAGCCTATACAGATGATAAACCTACCGGTTATGTTTTTTTGAAAGATACGACTGCAGAAGCTTTAGAGGAAGAGAATGCCATCGAGATATCCCGGATCTATGCCCGTAGTTCTTTTATAGGCAAAGGAATTGGAAAGGCCCTGATGGAAGCCTCTGTTGCACATGCGAAATTCCTGAAAAAAGATAGTATCTGGTTAGGCGTATGGGAACACAATCTCCGGGCCATTCAATTCTATATTTCCTTCGGCTTTACAAAATTCAGCGAACATGATTTTGTTTTGGGGAATGATGTGCAACGGGACTGGCTGATGAAGCGGAAGGTCATCATTTAGACGAGACATTATCGAAGTCCCTGCGGCAGGTTCACTCCTTGCAATGCTGAGGTTGTAATTTTTTTTTAATGACAGATTAAGCTCTTTCTATCCGGCCCTTCTCATCATTACGGAAATGATGATGCAAAAAAAAGGAACCGGTCAGATCGGATATGTATGCATTAATGAGGTAGTTTCTCGCGCAGCCATCCATACACCCAGGTGCCGGCAATAGCGCTGGCCAATGTTACAATGATAACAGTTGCACCCGTACCGATCTGTGCGAAGAGCGGGCCAGGACAGGCGCCTGTCATGGCCCATCCAAACCCAAATAATACTCCGCCAAATACCTGGCCTTTGTGAAATGATTTCGGAGACAGGTCAATAGCTTCTCCAGAGACTGTTTTGATCTTATATTTTTTAATAATAAAAACAGACAAGGCACCCACCACTACGGCAGAGCCGATTACGCCAAACATATGAAAACTTTGCAACCTGAACATTTCCTGGATGCGGAACCAGGAGATCACTTCTGCTTTGGTTAAAACAATACCAAAAATGATTCCGCCAATAAGGTATTTGGTATTATGCCACCAGGGAAGGTTTTGTTCAGTAGTATTTCCCGTATCTAAAGAACGAACTTCAAAATCAGTATGGGTGTTTTGGGGATGCATAGTGGAATGTCGAAGTTTTATTAGTAAGGAAAGAAAAGAGTTCATATCATTATATGCCCTTTTCTAAACTATTAATTCTGTGTTGAAAACCGGGTCATTATAATTTTAAAATAAAAGGCATAATTAAATTAGCCATGATAAAACCGCCCGCCATAAAACAACAGGTGGCTACCAGGGATGGCCATTGCAGGTTGCTAAGCCCCATGATGGCATGTCCAGATGTACAACCACCCGCATAACGTGTACCGAATCCTACCAGGAACCCGCCAAGGATCATCAGTAAAAAACCTCTCAGGGTTAATACAGCCGGCCAATTAAAAATATCGACAGGTAAAAGACTCGTATGATCTGTGATACCATATAGTTGTAACTCGGCAAGTAATTTTTCATTTACCTGCACCGGAGCCGATGAGGTTAACAGGGTAGCAGCGATATATCCCCCGATCAATACACCGGTTACAAAAAAAAGGTTCCAGGCTTCCTTTTTCCAGTCGTATTGAAAGAAAGGGATCTTAGCAGGCAAACATGCCGCGCAGATATGCCTTAGGGAAGAAGATATGCCCAGGCGCTTATTCCCGATCAGTAATAACACGGGAACCATCAGCCCGATAATGGGGCCTGCTACATACCATGGCCAGGGTTGTTGCAACCATTCTAACATGAATAATTATTTTGCGTTAATGAAATATATTCCCATGAAAGGTAAATCATCCTCCGGAAACTCCGAATACTCATTGCGTGCATGTTGAAAAAGCGCTTACAGTCTTTATTTGAGAAACAATTCGTGGATAATAATGTAAATGCCCATCACCAAAACAAACCACCCAAATCCTTCTTTTAATTTCTCACCCGGCACTTTTTCACCCAACTTCCTCCCGATAAAGGTGCCGGTGATGGCAATAATGGTAAGCGGTACCAGGATCGACCAATCAAACCGCTGGTGAAAAAGATCGCCTGCAAATCCAAACAATGAATTCATGGCAATGATCAGCAGTGAAGTACCGATGGCTGTTTTCATGGAGAGGTGAAAAGAGAATATCAATACCGGTATGATGATAAAACCGCCACCCGCTCCCAGTAATCCCGTTAATATCCCCACTTCAACACCCCTTACCAATGCCTTAGTCAGGTGAATGGGCTGGCCCTGTTCATGGCTATTGCTGATAGCCTGTTTCCGTATCATGTGTATGGATGCGATGATCATTATAACCGCGAAAAGCAGCATAGTGGCAAGCGATTTGCTCACATATAATGTTCCGATCATAAATAAATGTTCGGGTATTACCGGCAATAGTAATTTCCGGATCAGCACAACGGTAATGATAGAGGCAATACCAAAATAAAAAGCAGCTTTGAAATTTATATTTCCTCTCCGGTAATTTTTATAGGCGCCGGCGAGGCTGCTGCAGCCAACAATGAATAACGAATAACCGGTTGCCAGTGTAGGCTGAATATGAAAAAGATAAACCAACACAGGTATAGTTAAAATAGAACCGCCGCCACCGATCAGGCCAAGTGATATTCCTATTAGTAAAGCAGCAATATAACCTGCTATTTGCATGTTTGGGGAATTTGGGCGCAAAGATGCTGAATTATCAGGCACCCCTGTTTGCTTTGGCCATATTTTCTATAACCGGCTGATACCTACCCTGTGGCGGAGGTATTTTTTTTCTGTGAGTTCTGTCAGCATACAATGAGCCAGATCCCCAACTGCTATTTCATGAAGATCGGGTTGCGGCAGGTAATCGGCATGGGTAATATATTGCCTGTTCCCCTCTTGATCCAATATAGTAGGTGGACAGACAAATGTCCATTCAAGCGATGATTCCTGTAGGAAAAGATAGGCCAATAAATGCTCCTGGCCCACGGTTTTGTATTCTTTGGGATACGCGGGAGTATCCATCACATAATGATCCGAATCTGCATTCAAAACGCCCATGCCACCCAGGGCCACGATCCTTTTAACGCCTGCTTTTTCCATTTGCCTGATGATATTTTTCATGCCAAGGCTGCGTGATTTATCGCTGCTATCAATAGCGCCTCCCAATACAGAGATTACTGCATCTGTTTTTTGTAAGGCTTTGAATACATCTGATTCATCAAATACATATCCTTTTGTGGCAGTAAAATGTTCATCACGGTTATCTTTATCGATCAGTTCGTTAACATTTCTTCCAAACGCATTGACATCGAATCCTTTTGCCAATGCTTCTGCAACTATTCTTTTACCAACCATCCCAGTGGCGCCAAATACTGTTATTTTCATAAAGAACTGTTTATGTGGTGATTATCAGTATAAGCTTATTAGGAAGGGGGGCGAATAATATAATATAAAAACTGTGCCATGAAATTCCGGAAACAAATGCATGCCTGGTTCTCCAGAAAGCAACAAAAAGCATTACTGTGTACTGAGTTAATTTTTAGCTGCCTGATCCGCAAGTTCACCCATATTGATGCTCATATGACTTTCATCATATACACATTCACGGTTTTTAATCAGTAGTACCTGTGGGGATTCATGGTATACTTTAAAATCTTCAACAATCCTATTGGATATTTTCCGGTATTTAATCAGGTCGAGGAGATAAAAATCAATATTTTCAGGTTTATCAGCCCTTTCCAGTCTCGACAATACCATGGAACTGACACTACAGCGGGTGCTATGTTTAAAAATAACCTGTGGAACGGTAGTGGATTTTTCTAAAATTTGAGATAGTTGTGCTTCTTCGTTGAGGGAAATCCAGTTCATCAAAATCTTTTAGGTAAAACAGGCAGGAATGCCACGTTATTCAAAATATTATTTTAATACCGGAAATACCGGGGGTTGGTAGTAGGGCATCCTTTCCGGGATGGCGCGCAGGAGGTAAAAAGCGCCGCGGCCACTAAAATAGAAAGAAATAAAAGGGTGGTCTTTTTCATACTTCGTGTTTAGATAAGAGATTAGGCTGTATTTTGCAATATAACAAAGATAAACTTTCACGTGTAAACGTTGCCTTTTGGCTTTACACATTTTGTTAATTTGTAGTTTTCGACCTAATAATAACGTATGCGGGTTCATTTTATTTCAATTGGGGGTAGTGTAATGCACCAATTGGCCATTGCTTTACACCGGAAAGGCTACCAGGTTACCGGTACCGATGATGAGATTTTCGAACCGGCGCTTGCGAACCTGGCTAATGAGGGGCTGTTGCCAACACAAATGGGTTGGCAACCAGAACTGATTACCAATGAGATAGATGCCATTATTCTGGGGATGCATGCGAAAAGCGACAACCCAGAACTGATCAGGGCCCGGGATATGGGACTCAAGATCTATTCTTTTCCCGAATATATTTACCATGAGAGCCGGCAGAAAAAACGGGTAGTAGTAGGGGGTAGCCACGGCAAGACCACGACCACCAGCATGATTATGCACGTATTGAAGCAGCTTGACTGCGATTTTGATTACCTGGTAGGTGCGAGGGTGGAAGGGTTTGACCAGTCGGTGCATATTACCCATGCGCCTGTTATTATCTGTGAGGGGGATGAATACCCTGCAAGTGCCATTGAGCGAGAGCCTAAATTCCATTTTCTGTTTCCGCATGTGGCCATTCTCACCGGTATCGCCTGGGATCATATCAATGTGTTCCCCACATTTGATTTTTACCTGGAACAGTTTGTCATTTTTATCAATAAAATTGAGCAAAACGGGCTGTTGATATACAATGTTACCGATCCCGTATTGAAAAAACTGGTGGAAGACAACAGAAGGGCGGATATCCGTTACCAGCCTTATTCAGTTCCTGAACATACCATTCAGTATGGAAAAACTTCTGTAACTATTGAAGGAATTACGGGTTCTCTGAAAGTATTCGGCAATCATAATCTTATGAATTTGCTGGCAGCCTTTTATGCGTGCAAAGAATTAGGGGTGACTGTGGCAGATTTTGTTCCTGCCATCGCTTCCTTTACGGGTGCCGCTAAACGGCTGGAATTACTGGCTTCCAATGATAACACGAATGTGTACCGCGATTTTGCACATGCACCCAGTAAAGTGAAAGCGACCATTGAGGCGCTGAAACAACAGTATCCTGGCAGGAAACTGATCGGTATACTTGAATTGCATACTTACAGCAGCCTTAACGAACAATTCATGCAGGAATACCGTGGGGCGATGGATAAAGCAGATATCGCTGTTGTGTTTTATTCAAAACACGCATTGGAACTGAAAAGGATGCCCGATCTGCCTGTTTCAACAGTGCAGGAAGGTTTTGGAAAACAAGGTTTGCTGGTTATGAATGATAAAGAAACAATATGGCAATGGCTGCAATCGCAACAGTACCAAAATTCAAATATTGTTTTGATGAGCAGTGGTAATTATGATGGCCTGGATATGCTTACTTTTGCAAAACAGATCACCCTATAAAAAAATAGTCAAGACCTGATGAAATTGCAACTAACCCGTCCCATTGCTTTTATTGATCTGGAAACTACCGGTATAAATATCAGCGCCGATCGTATCATAGAGATCGCTATTGTTAAGATATCGCCTGATGGTACCCAACAGGTGAAACGTAAATTCATCAATCCACAAATGCCCATCCCTCCCGGATCCACCGAGATACATGGTATTACTGATGAAATGGTGAAGGATGCGCCTACGTTTAAACAGGTGTCTAATGAAATAAAACAGTTTTTGGAAAACTGTGATATGGGTGGTTATAACAGCAACCGTTTTGATGTGCCGATGCTGATCGAAGAGTTTCTCAGGGTAGGTATTGAATTCAGTATTGATGGCCGGAAACTGGTAGATGTGCAGAAAGTATTTCACATGATGGAACAAAGGACACTTAGCGCCGCTTATAAATTCTATTGCCAGAAAATTCTGGAAGGCGCACACAGTGCCGAAGTTGACGCTACTGCCACCTGGGAAGTGCTGGAGGCGCAGGTGGAACGCTACCCACAAATTGGAAATACAGTAGAGAGCATTGTGAAATTTACCGGTGAAGATGATATTGTTGATTTTGCACGCCGTTTTGTAAAAGAAAAAGGTATCGAGATATTCAATTTCGGAAAACATAAGGGTAAGCCAGTTACCCAGGTTTTAAAAGAAGAACCGCAGTATTACGATTGGATGATGAAAGGGGATTTTGCCATGAACACCAAGCAGAAACTCACTGAAATCCTTAATCGTACACTTATTAAGAAACCCTGATATATCTTTTCGGCATTGTTTTGAGATAATTTAATATCTTAATATCTTAATATATTGCATAACACAACTGTGTTGTACATTCGCTTTTTCATTATCAGCCCATGTTTACTTGGAAAAATTAGTCATCATACCTACCTACACTGAAAGGGAAAATATTGCTGCGATCATAACAGCAGTTTTCTCTCTTCAACAGGGTTATCATGTGCTTGTAATTGATGATGGTTCCCCTGATGGAACGGCAGATATTGTACGATCTTTAATTGACACATACCCGGATCAGTTATTTTTGGAAGAGCGAAAAGGGAAGCTGGGATTAGGTACTGCCTATATCTATGGATTTAAATGGAGCATGGAACGTACATATGAATACGTATTTGAAATGGATGCCGATTTTTCACACGACCCCCAAGACCTGGAAAGATTATACAACGCCTGCAAACACGATGGCGCAGATGTTTCTATTGGCAGCCGTTATGTGCCAGGGGGGAAAACAGAGAACTGGCCTCTCGACAGGCAGTTGTATTCTAAAGGCGGCGCCCTGTATACTAAACTGATCACATGGATGCCTGTGAATGACCCTACAGCCGGATTCGTTTGTTATAAACGGAATGTATTGGAATCCATCAATTTTGATATGATCAATTTCGTAGGCTATGCCTTCCAGATCGAAATGAAATTTGCTGCCTGGAAATTAGGATTCACACTGAAGGAAGTACCTATCACTTTTGTTGACCGTAAGATCGGGGTCAGTAAAATGAGTAAAGGCATCATTAAGGAAGGTGTATTGGGTGTACTCAGCATCCAATGGAAGAGTCTTTTTAAAAACTACCGCAAGAGGGTAAAGAACGCAGACAACGGTTCGATAGTTACCTGAAAGCTGCTTCTTCAAATCTATTTCCTTTTATTGTTTTTGTCTGATTTTATTCTGTTTCTTTACTATCCATGAAGCAGGCCCTTATTAAATTACATATTTCTGTATTTCTCGCCGGGTTTACCGGTGCATTGGGCGCACTAATATTATTGAATGAAGGTTTATTGGTTTGGTACCGCATCCTCCTTACCGTGGTTACCCTTTTTATCTGGCTTTCATGGAACCATAAGATAGAAAAAATATCACCCGCTTCCGTATGGAAATTACTGGGTATTGGCACATTGATCGCATTGCACTGGGTTTGTTTTTATGGCAGTATCAAGATCGCCAATGTATCTATCGGGTTGGTATGTTTTGCATCCGTTGGCCTGTTTACGGCTTTACTGGAACCTTTACTCACCACCAAGCCCTTCAGTTGGTCTGAAGTAGGATTGGGGCTGATCAGTTTACTCGGCATCTATCTTATTTTTCATTTCGACAGCCGTTACCGTACAGGTATACTGGTAGGTATTGCCTCAGCTTTACTGGGGGCTTTATTCTCTGTCCTGAATAAAAAAAATGTTGACATAGCGCCACCACAGACACTGATGCTCTATGAATTGAGCGGGGGGTTGCTGCTACTTACTTTGCTGATGCCAGTTTACCTGCAATATTTTCCTCCTGCGTATATTTTCCCGACACTGTCTGACTGGGGCTGGCTGCTTGTGCTAAGCTGGTTATGTACTGTATTGGCCATGGACCTGATGTTACAGGCATTAAAAAAAATATCTGCCTTCACGCAAAACCTGACTCTGAATTTAGAACCGGTATATGGTATTTTGCTTGCCTTTATATTGTTCAAGGAAAATGAGCAATTAGATAACAGTTTTTATATCGGCTTTTCATTGATTGCTTTATCTGTTGTTATGCAGATGGTGCGGGTGGTAAGGAGGAAGCGGGTGTAAAATGGATAATCTGTATAGGGTTAAAAAGCATAAGCGTAAAGCCTTTTCCTGATAACAGGTACACTATTTTAAAAAACTATTTGGAATGAGCCTTCACGAAGTATAAAAGGAAATTTATTTTAAATATGTCCCATCAAAACTCCTGAATATGCTGAATAAGCAATGATTTAACCATTTATAAAAATTCATTCCGGAACGAATGGGGTTGCTCATTTGTTTAATTATCTTCGGAATGTTAAAAACTGACTATTCATGAAGAAACTATTATTCGTTTTCTGTTACATTCTTTCCCTTACCGCTTTTTCACAAAAAAAACCATTGGATCATTCTGTGTATGATGGATGGGAAAGTATTGGCGACCGTATGATCAGTAATGACGGGAAATACCTGGCTTACTCGGTAAACCCACAGGAAGGCGATGGGGTATTGACGATCCAGTCTGTATCTGGTACCTATAAAAAGGAAATCCCCCGTGGTTATGGACCGGTGATCATGGAAGACAGCCGGTTTGTGATCTGCCGCATCAAGCCCCCTTTTAAAGATACACGTGATGCAAAGATCAAAAAGAAAAAGCCGGAAGATATGCCCAAAGATAGTTTAGCGATCATCGAATTAGGAAAGGATGATATCGTAAAAATCCCCCGTATCAAAAGCTTTAAAGTTCCCGACGATTCGGGTGCCTGGCTGGCCTACCTGTTGGAGAAACCTATTGTGGATGCGTCGAGACCCAGAACAGAACTTGATTCTGCAGCCAGGCTGAATGCTATGATTGCCGTGGCAGACAGCCTTACCCGCGTTGCAGACAGCTTACGCAACAGAGTGAATGATGTAAAATTGAGAGGCCTCTCTGTTTTACGTGGCCCAAGAAGGGATGCTCCTCCCGCTGCCCCGAAAGAGGACCCGGTTGAAGAGGGAACAGAACTGGTACTGCGCAACCTCGTAACTGGTGAGCAGACCAGCTACAAACTGGTTAGTGAATTCTTCTTTAATAAAAAAGGAAATGTATTACTGGTAGAGACGACAAAGAAAAATGTTGATCCTGCTACTAAAGCAAGTGTAGTAAGGGTTGACCTGTTGAATAATAAAACAACTGTCATCTTCAAAGGTTTTAACGATGCAAAAGGCTATCGCATGGATGAAGAAGGCAATCAACTCGCTTTTGTAGCAGAGCGCGACAGCAGCGCTAAATCTTTACAGAAATTCTATAAGCTGTATTATCACAAACAGGGTACAGACAGCGCTGTATTGGTTGCGGACCGGAATACAAAAGGCCTGGCATCTAACTGGACAGTAAGTGAGAACGCAACGCTCACGTTTAGCAAAAGCGGTAAACGTTTATTCACAGGCACTATTGGAGTATTACCCGTAAAGGATACTACTCTGCCGGATTTTGAAAGAGTAAGTGTGGATGTGTGGCACTATAATGATGATTATATACAGCCCGTTCAATTGAAAACACTGGATAATGAACTGAAAAGAAACTTTCCTGCCAGGGTAGATATGAATGCGAAACAACTGGTGCAGTTGGGCAATGAGAAATTCAGGAATGTGGTTTTTACGAAAGAAGGAGATGGCGATGTTTTCTATGCTTCTTCTGATTCCGGTAAGCGTGTGGCTTCACAATGGCAAGGCTTCAGTGTCAGCGATATCTATGCCATCGATCCTGAAACAGGTAAATCAGAAATGATCAGCAGGGATTTCAAAGGCAATGTTTTGCTGCCTTCATATTCCGGTAAATATTTGTTGTTTTACGACGAGCGTAAGCCTGGCTACTTTGTATATAATTCATCCACCAAAAAAACATATCCGGTGGCGAAGGACATTAAGAACTCTTTGAGGGATGAAGAGAATGATGTGCCTGATGATCCCAATGCATATGGTGTGGTGAAATGGATGGAGAACGATAAATATGTTTTGATCTACGACAGGTATGATCTGTGGCAGGTGGACCCCGAGGGAAATGAAAAATCTGTAAGCCTTACCCATGGCCGGAAAGATAAACTTGTGTTCCGTTATGTGACCACGGATATGGAGGAAAAATTCATCAAAACCGGGCAGAAAATGCTGCTGCGTATATTTGATGAGAAAGATAAGAGCAGCGGTTTGGCCCTCCTGAATCTGGGAATGAGCAATGCCGTATCCATTTTCTTCAAAGAACCGGTTAATATGGGATTTGCGATACAGAAAGCGAAAGACGCAGATGTATTGGTTTACACCAAAGAGACTTTTGCAAAATCAACTGATATTTATGTGCATCCCTTGCAGTCATCTGCGGTGCAGTTATCGCATACTAACCCGCAACAGTCCGGTTATAACTGGGGTACCGCTGAATTATTCAAATGGAAAGCGTATACCGGAAAAGAAACAGAAGGTATATTGTATAAACCTGAAGATTTTGATACGAAGAAGAAATACCCCATGATCGTTTATTTCTATGAAAGGGCCAACAGCACTTTATATAATTACCAGGCTCCGTCACCTACGCCTTCCCGTTTGAATATACCGTTTTTTGTGAGCAGGGGTTATATCGTTTTTGTACCGGATATCTGGTACAAAACAGGGTATCCCGGCCAGGGCGCATATGATCATATCCTGAGTGGTACAAGGGCCGTGGTGAAACAGGGATATGTTGATAGTACAAAGATCGGTTTGCAGGGCCAGAGTTGGGGTGGTTACCAGATTGTGTACCTGATTACCAAAACCAATTTATATGCAGCAGCATGGGCAGGTGCGCCAGTAGCAAATATGACAAGCGCCTATGGCGGTATCCGTTGGGGCAGTGGTTTGACCAGGCAGTTCCAGTATGAAAAAACGCAGAGCCGTATTGGCGCCACTTTATGGGAAAAGCCAAATCTATACATAGAAAATTCAGCTTTATTTTCTTTGCCAAAAGTAAAAACACCATTGGTGATAATGGCCAATGATGCTGATGATGCGGTACCTTGGTACCAGGGAATTGAAATGTACACCGGCATGCGAAGGCTGGGAAAAAAAGTATGGATGTTAACCTATAATGGTGAAGCGCACAACCTCATCGAAAGGAAGAACCGGAAAGATATCCAGATCAGGGAACAGCAGTTCTTTGATTATATGCTGAAAGGAGATAAGCCAGCTAAATGGATAACGGATGGGGTGCCTGCAGTGATGAAAGGGCGGGATTTGGGATTGGGGTATTAGATGGGGGTATAGATTTTTAATATCGGATGTTGAACAGGGAATATCGGATGTAGAAGTGATTGTCTTGTCTACCGAACCTTTTTTTGGGTTAAAAAAAATCCAAATATCCCCCTTTATTATAGCTGGGACTTCAGTCCCGAGTGGTTTTTGGATGTGAACATACTATGAAATAAATCCACAGACCCGTCGCTAAAGCGCAAGTATAGGATTATCTGTGGTTTTATCTCCACGCCCGAAAGGACGCGGCAAAAAAAATATTTGAGGAAGCTTCTTCAGAACACCCAAAATCAGATGGTCAACTAATTTTTAATACGTTATTTGTACGATCATTTTTAAACAGTTTCTTACTTACCGTAACTATGATTGTTTTGCTATCTCAAGCCTGCCGTAACGGCTTAAAATTTTTTTTAAGCCGATGGTCCCCATAACTTCTCCAATACGCTGCTCTAATGCCTTACGACCCAATTCAATCCAAATCTGTGCAAACTGTTTTTCATGGTCATAAAAGCTATTTAACTGACCTGATTTCTCTGATTCTGCATATTTTGATGCTGCTAACTCTAAAAAAGTGTCTTTTGTCATGGAATTTTGATTTGTACCCTTACAAAACACTTTTTTACCGAAATTATGCTATGCACCCGAACCGTTTCTACAGAATTGCTCCAGAATTAATATGGTATTTTACAGAAAATGACCACACTTGAAACTACTGATCGTAGAAGATGAAGCATCGCTAAACCAGAGCATGGTAGACTTTCTCACTGCTGCAGGGTACGTGTGTGAATCGGTTTACACCTACCAGGAAGCGCTTATCAAAATCGACTACCACAGCTATGACTGCGTTGTACTTGATATTATGCTCCCCGGCGGATCGGGTCTCGATATCCTCAAATACCTGAAGGATGATAAGAAAAACGACGGAGTCATCATCATTTCTGCAAAAGGCGCATTGGAAGACAAGATCGAGGGATTACAACTGGGCGCAGATGATTACCTGATTAAGCCTTTTCATTTGTCAGAACTCAGTGTACGCATTGCAGCCATACTCCGGAGAAAGCACTTTAACGGGCAGTCTTTCATTATTGCGGGGGATATCAAGGTTGATACTGCAGGTAAAACTGTCACTGTAAAAAGGCAAACCGTTGATCTCACCCAGAAAGAGTACCAGTTGCTGGTATTTTTATTGATCAACAAGAACCGCATACTTTCAAAGAACGCTATCGCGCAACATCTCTGGGGAGATGATATGGATTTCCCGGACAATTTCGATTTTATTTATTCGCATATCAAGAACCTCCGTAAGAAACTGGAGGCTGCGGGAAGCGAAGATTATATCAAATCCATTTATCGCGAAGGGTATAAAATGCAGGTATCATGAAACTTTTTACCAAATATAACCGCGTTAATATTACTGCTACGATTGTGGTTTTCGTGATCGGCAGTATCGCTTTTTATTTCGTACTTGATTATGTATTGACAAGACAACTCGACCAGAACCTTCGCATGGAGCAGCAGGAAATTACGAATTATGTAAAGGAACACAACAGCCTTCCGGAAATCCAGAATACGAAGAACCAGTGGATTGATACTGCCAGCTCCAGAGACAGCATTAGCAGGCCATGTGCCACCACCATCGAGGCATTTAATGCAGCAGAGAACGAGAAAGAACTGGTTAGACAGTTTTCATTTTCCCTGCGTGCAGCCGGTAAATTATATAAAGTAACCGTTAACCAATCCAAAACAGAAACAGAGGATCTACTTAAATTAATTATACTGGTAACTGTTATCATGATCGCATCGATATTGCTGTCTACTTATCTGATCAACCGCCTGCTTATTTCACGTTTGTGGAAACCTTTTTACAACACGATTGATGCGATCAGGGGTTATAAGCTATCGGTACAGCAGCCACTGCAACTTGGCAAAGAAAATATCGATGAAATTCACCTGTTGAATGAGAGCCTGAATAAAATGACGACGCGTATTCACCAGGATTACCTTGCGCTCCGAATTTTCACTGAAAATGCTTCGCATGAAATGCAGACACCGCTCGCTGTGATCCGTTCAAAAGTCGAATCCCTGCTGCAGGATGCAACCAATGAAAAAACAGTTCAGCAATTGCTGGTCATTGAGGATGCGAGTTTGAAATTATCAAAACTTCACCAATCCCTGCTGCTACTTACCAAAATTGAAAACCGCCAGTTTGAACTGACAGAACCGGTTAATCTTGCGGAAATCCTACGGAGTAAATTATCAGAGCGTTCGGAACTGATCACAGAGAGAGAACTGAACATGAGTATCGGCACAGAAGAAGTCACACTGTTTTTTCACAGGCACCTCGCTGAGATCATGATCAATAACCTGCTTAATAATGTGATCCGTTATACACCAGTTCATGGAACCGTATCGATCAGGTTGACGGCCGATTTCTTATCGATAAAAAATTACGCAGGGGATGGCGAACTGGATACGAATAGAATATTCCAGCGTTTTTATAAACACGAACAGTCTGCAGAAAGTACGGGACTGGGGCTTGCCATTGTTAAAGAGATCTGTATACTGGCTGGTTTTACAATCAACTATCAGTATATATACCACGAACACGAATTTATCATTCATTTCAACTGTTAATAAAAGATGCGTTTCTTATTATGTTCTCTTTTTTTCTTAACTGCAAACGTTCTGTTTTCGCAGGAAAAAAATCTTGCGTTTTATGTTAACGAAGCAACATCTAACAGCCCGCTGTTAAAGGATCTCAGCAATCAGCGACTCTCCAACCTGATTGACAGCTTGCGGATACAGGCAGGACTGAAGCCGCAGGTTGCCGGAAACAGTACCAACAGTTATGCGCCTATCATCGGTGGCTGGGGTTATGACGGTGCTGTTACCAACGGTGCCAATTTCAGCCAGTTGATCACGGTTACCAAACAGTTTGTACCGCAGGCAAATCTCCAGAACCAATATGAAGCCATCAGGTTATTGAATGAATCGTTGACAGTATCAGGTAAAGTTTCAGTGCAGGATCTTTATAAATCCATCACCGCCCAATACATAACGGCTTACGGTAACTGGCAACAGGTAAGTTTTAACACAGATCTCATCAACCTCTTAAAAAAAGAAGAACTGGTATTGAAAGTTTTTACACAAAAAGGGGTGTACAGGCAGACAGATTACTTGACTTTTCTAGTTACGATTCAGCAGCAGGAAATACTGGTGAAACAGGCAAAAATGCAATACCGCAATGACCTGGCTACACTGAATTATCTCGCAGGCATTAACGATACAACCGAGGTAATGCTGCAGTCTCCATCTATTGATCTGGCCATAGTACCTGAAGCAGAAAGCACCATTTTTTATAAACAATACCGCGTAGACAGCTTGAAACTAAGGAACAGCGATGCGCTGATAGATTTTAATTATAAACCAAAGATCAACGCTTACGTTGATGGTGGGTATGTGACAGCTTTTCCTTCTGATTTTTATAAAAATTTCGGTGCGAGTGTGGGTCTGAATATTACTGTTCCCATTTACGACGGCAAACAGAAGAAGATGCAGCATGACAAGATCACGATCGCCGAGAGAACGCGCCAGGGATACCGTGATTATTTTAAAAAGCAGTTTAGCCAGCAGATCGCCCAATTATCACAACAGTTGCGTTTAACCAATGAGCTCACGGAACAGATGAATTTGCAACTGAAATATACAGAAGCCCTTATTGAAGCGAATAGGAAACTGATGTCATCGGGCGATGTACGCATGGCGGACTACATACTCGCCATTTCTAATTACATAAATGCAAAAAATGTAATCCGGCTGAATATCATCAGCAAACAACAACTTATTAACCAGATCAATTACTGGAACGCCAAATAAAACATGCAAATGAAAGCAAGTAAACTCCATCTCTGTTTTTTCAGTTTGATCTGTGTATGGATGAGCTGTAAATCAGGTTCCAAACCTGATGCTGCAACACCCGCCGAAGAAGCGCCGGCTGTTACAACACCTGTAACACTTACCGAACCCCTAACGGGCAGTATGGCTGACACGGTTGAACTCAATGCAACATCTAGTTTTCTACTGAAGACATTTGTGAAGTCCAGTGCAACAGGTTATTTACAGTTGGTAAATGCAGAGATCGGCCGCAATGTATCACGCGGGGAGGAATTGTTCCTGGTAAAGACAAAAGAAGCGCAGAGCCTGGGAAATACTATTACCAGACTGGACAGTTCGTTCCGTTTTGATGGTTCGATCCATATCAGATCTCCAGGCACGGGTTATATCTCGCAACTCAATTACCGCTCTGGCGATTATGTGCAGGACGGCGAACAACTTGCCACGATCACCGATACCAAAAGTTTTGTTTTTATGCTGGCGCTGCCTTACGAATTAAGACTGCTGTTGCCAATTGGCAAACGGGTATTGCTACGTCTTCCGGATGGAACCGCATTGAATGGGTATGTTTCGAGGGCGATGCAAACAGTTGATTCTGTTTCACAAACGCAAAGCTTTATGATCAAAGTAAATTCTGAAAGACAGATCCCTGAAAACCTGATCGCGAAGGTAACACTGGTAAAACATGCTAAATCAAATACGACATCTCTTTTAAAATCTGCTGTGCTGACAGATGAAACACAAAGCCAGTTCTGGATCATGAAAATGATAGACAGTGGAACTGCAGTAAAAGTACCGGTAATAAAAGGGCTTGAAACATCCGACAAAGTGGAAATCCTTTCCCCTGTATTACACGCAGGAGACAAAATACTATTAACAGGTAATTATGGTTTGGGAGACACGGCCAAGGTAACTATCATCAAATAACGGTTCCATCATGCGACAATTCTTCACCACCTATAAAAATCCTTTTACAGTACTTATAGTGATCATATTGATGGGAGGATTGTATGCATACAGCAAGATGCAGACTGCTTTGTTCCCCGAGATCACTTTTCCTAAGATCAAGATCATCGCTGATGCGGGACAACAGCCCGTGAATAAAATGATGATCACGGTAACGCGTCAACTGGAGAATGCCGTTAAACAAGTCCCTGATCTTGAAAAAATAAGAAGCACCACAAGTCGTGGCAGTTGTGAGATCTCCGCTTTCATGAATTGGAACGCAAACATCGACATCAGCCAGCAGCGCATTGAATCCAAGATCAACGAGATCAAGAATACATTGCCACCCGATATACAGATCACGGTGGAAAGGATGAATCCTTCTATCCTGCCGATCACCGGTTTTTCGCTTGAAAGCAAAACACGTTCGCCTATCGAAATGAAATTATTGGCGATGTATACCATCAAACCTTTTTTATCGCAGGTAGCTGGCGTGTCAGAAGTCCGGGTTATTGGCGGTAAACAAAAAGAATACTGGCTCGTGTTGAACCTGCAGAAAATGAACACCCTGGCGATCACACCGGACATCATAAACACCTCACTCAGCCAGACAAATTTTATCAAATCGAATGGTTACCTGTCAGACTATCGATTGTTATATCTCACTATTACAGATGCAACCGTAACATCGAGAGAACAGCTTGAAAATATTGTATTGAGTAACAACAGCAAACGCGTGGTGCTGTTAAAAGACATTGCAGATGTACAGATCCAGGAAGCAAAGGAATACATCAAAATCAATGCAAACGGCCGCGAAGGAATTTTGCTAGCGGTGATCAAACAACCTAATGCCAACCTCGTCGATTTAAGCGACAGGATGGATCTGAAACTGCAGGAACTCAAAAAGATTCTTCCGAAAGATGTCACCATCCAACCTTTTTATGAGCAAGCTGATTTTGTAAAAGATTCCATCAAAAGTGTAACAGACAGCTTATTGATCGGTCTCGCACTCGCTATTATTGTTGCCATTATTTTTCTCCGTTCTTTGAAAGCGAGTACGGTTATCCTGTTAACCATTCCCGTTACTCTTTGTCTTGCGGTGATCTGTTTGTATGCAACTGGACAGACGCTCAATATCATGACACTTGGCGCAATCGCTGCCGCTATTGGATTGATCATTGACGATGCGATCGTTGTGGTAGAACAGATTCACCGAACACACGAAGAGCATCCGGATGAACCCACTGCTTTTTTAATCCAGAAAGCCATTAAGTATTTATTACCCGCAATGGTGGGTTCTTCTCTGAGTACCATCGTGATCTTTCTTCCTTTCGTTCTGATGACAGGTGTAGCCGGTGCTTATTTTAACGTGATGACGACCACCATGATCATTGTATTGGTTTGTTCGTTCATAGTTACATGGATCTTATTACCGGTTATCTATTTATTGTTTACTAAAAAACCGGAAGAAGTAAGCAAACGAAATAAAACCATCAAACCACACAATGTAAAGAGCCAGCGATGGGTTGGATTTTTTATCAGGCGGCCTTGGCTGAGTTTTGTAATTATTGCTGTACTCGGATTTTCAGTTGTCTTCATCTATCCCAAATTAGAAACAGGATTTCTTCCTGAAATGGATGAGGGGAGCATTGTACTCGATTATGAATCACCGCCCGGCACTTCGCTTGAAGAAACCGATCGCATCCTACGACAAGTAGAAAAAATATTGGTAACCGTTCCTGAAGTGGAAGCCTACAGCAGGCGCACAGGAACACAGATGGGATTTTTTATTACCGAACCCAACCGTGGCGATTACCTGATCCAGTTAAAAAAGAGCCGGGATAAATCTACCGATGAAGTGATCTCTGATATACGCGTGAAAGTAGAATCCTCACAACCTGCATTGCGTATAGATTTCGGGCAGGTGATCGGTGATATGTTAGGCGATTTGATGACATCAGTTCAACCTATTGAAGTAAAAATATTCGGCAGTAACATTCCAAAACTACAGGAACTTTCCAAACAGGTATCCGATGTTGTCACACATGTAGATGGTGCCGCAGACGTGTTCAATGGCATTGTGATCGCGGGTCCATCGGTCAATATCCAGCCTAATTACAGGGCGCTTGCACAGTATGGTATTACGCCCGCTAACCTCCAGTTCCAGCTACAGTCTTCGCTGGAAGGAAATATCGTTGGCAGTGCGTATGATAAAGAGCAACTCAGTAACATAAGGATGATATATCCCGGCAGTAAAAATCTAAGTATTGCAGACATCAGTAAAACACCTGTTTTTCTTCCCAGTGGAAAATTCAGATCGATCAGCGAGCTGGCCGATATTAAAATGAATACAGGTGAGGCGGAGATCGAACGCGAAGACCTCCAGTCAATGGGTGTCGTAACAGGTCGCCTCGAAAACCGCGATCTCGGCAGCGTGATCAAAGACATACAATCAGAAATAGCTGCTAAAGTCCATTTACCGCAAGGATATGCCATTGTATATGGGGGTGCCTATGCAGATCAGCAACAGTCTTTCAAAGAATTGTTGATGATCCTGGTCACTTCCAGTTTGCTGGTATTTGGCGTAATCCTCTTCCTGTTCCGCGATTATAAGATCGCACTGATCATCTTACTGATTTCGATATTTGGCATCAGCGGCAGTTACATGGGATTGTTTTTTACACATACAGCTTTGAAT
Source organism: Sediminibacterium sp. (assembly GCA_046594275.1). Lineage (GTDB taxonomy): Bacteria > Bacteroidota > Bacteroidia > Chitinophagales > Chitinophagaceae > Sediminibacterium. Next base: position 6,436 of record JBKJPR010000211.1, on the reverse strand, counting down.
GTAGGAAGCTATACTGGGTTGATCATGATCGTAGGCATCATTGGGGAGAATGCGATCTTTACGTTTCTCCAGTTCAGGGAATCATTACATGAAACAGGTAATGCAGACCAGTCGATCATCTACTCTATCTCAACAAGGCTTCGTCCCAAACTGATGACCGCGCTGGGTGCGATTATTGCATTGTTACCGATCGCTCTCGGAATCGGAACCGGTGCGCAACTGCACCAGCCGCTTGCTATTGCCGTGATTGGTGGGTTTATTGTGGCCCTGCCGCTGCTATTGATTGTACTGCCGAGCCTGATCCGTCTTGGTTACAAGAACATTAACTTAAAAAAGCAGGATACTTCAGAATCTCTACAGAATGAGTAATTAGGTTTGGTATAAATTAATCAACCCTAAAAATAAACCGTATGAAAAAGATTTTTTTAGCGATCGCAGTATCCGTTACCTTATTTGCCTTTGCGCAGAAATCGGGCAGGCCGCCTGCCGGAGCAAAAACAGCATTTACCAAAAGCTATCCGGGTGCCACCAAAGTGAAATGGGAAAAAGAAGATGGCAACTATGAGGTAAGTTTTGTACTGAACGGTGCAGAAATGTCTGCTATCTATAACGAGAAAGGGACACTGGTAGAAACAGAAACAGAAATGAAACCCGCTGAACTGCCGACTTCCGTTATGACTTATATGAAAGATCATTACAAAGGAATTACGGTGAAAGGCGCGGCAAAGATCACCAAAGCGGATGGCAGCGTGAATTATGAAGCAGCCATCAAAGGAAAAGATGTTCTCTTTGATGCCAATGGTAAATTCATCAAAGAAGCAAAGGATTAAATTCTATTTATTCAACCTGTAACTACTACATGAAAAAGTCAATTGCCTGTTTATTCCTGTTATCTGCCTGCGTCGCAGTAAACGCACAATCCGGTTATCATCTTGGAAAAACCATTCATATCGCCAGTCACGGCGGCTGGGATTATCCTGCTTTGGATCCGGGTTCCAATAAACTGTACCTGTCGCATGGTGGCCAGGTGAACATTGTGGACAAAAAAACTGGCGATTCAGTCGGTTATATTCCTGGTACTACCGGTGTACACGGCGTTGCATTTGCATCAGGTAAAGGATATACCAGTAACGGGAGATTGAACAATGTAACCGTGTTTGATCTTGCAACAGGAAAAGAACTTGGACATGTAGCAGTAGGGAAAAATCCTGACTGGATCATGTACGATCCATTTTCAAAAAAGATCGTAACAAGCAACCACAGCGGCGGTGATATTTCCCTGATCGATCCGGCGACTGATGCTGTTGTATCAACCATCGTTGTCGGCGGAACGCTTGAAACCATTGTGAGTGATCATGCAGGAAAATTATTCATCAACGTCGAAGACAAAAATGAGATCGCGGTTGTTGACATTGCAAAAGCTGCGGTGACCAATCGCTGGAGCCTTGCACCCGCAGACGGTCCTACGGGTCTTGCGATAGACGTTAAAACAAAACGGTTGTTCGCTACCTGCGATAAACTGCTGATGATCGTAGACGCAACCAATGGTAAGATCGTTGACAAATTACCCATCGGCGGTGGCACAGACGGTGCTGCGTTTGATCCTTCTTCCGGGTTGGTCTTTACATCCAATGGCGAAGGTTCGGTAACCGTGGTACAGGAAATATCGAAGGATCAGTTTAAAGTACTTGAAACGATTACGACCAAAAGAGGCGCACGTACCATTGTGCTTGATAAGAAAACACACAAGCTGTACCTGCCGACAGCGGACTACGAAGCCGTTCCGGCAGGTTCCCCGGCTAACACAAGGCCGAAAATGGTTCCCGGTTCATTCCAGGTGCTTGTTCTTGAAAAATAACAAAACCCATCATTTTTTTTCTTAAGTCGCGTGGTTTTGTAGTGAATCCTACGGGGTGTACTTTTTTTTGTTAAAAATGTCTACAGGTTTAGGTTATAGGTATTCATTCTATGAAGAAATACTGTGTGCTGTTTTCATTCCTGGTTTTTTTTACCGCCGGTAAAGCGCAGAAAGCCGATATCAATATTTTAAAAAGCATCAACCCCGAAAATCCCGACGTTTCTTTTTTACTGGAAAACGACCACCAATTCTGCTTACCCCCTAACGAGTGGCATTCAGGGTAATTCGCAGTAAATGCACTACTTATTATTTAACAATAACAAAATATTTTTTTCTCCGCATAATTTCCACTTTTGTTTGTGATTGCGGAAGGATAGTCCCTCCGGGTCAATGGATTTTTACACGATGATTTTTTTGTTACAGAGCGGTAGTCCCGCTGGGGATTTTTTTGATTGTATGTAACTGGGTGTATGGCCCCATAGGCTTTGGAAAAGTTACAAAATAACTTGATCGAATCACATGCTGACGGGCGGGTTTCCCAATTCCCAATTGAACCAACTTATTTTGAAATCTTTAGTAATGAAATATCTCGCCCGAAAAATATAAGGAACCGAAATCGAAAATCTCAGCCCAGCTCAGATTAGACTATACCAAGCTATTTTTTTAATATTTTTGCAAAGATCCCTGTCTATCCAAATGCAGGGATCTTTTCTATCCCTGAGGACCGTAACAACCTGCTGTCACCATTAAATTAGTGTTATCAATTGCAGGCAGGTGATAAAAATGATTCGATAAAATACAATATTTGTAAGGGGATTTTCAAAAAAACCGCCGTTCTGTTAGAATCCATTCATTGGGAGAGGCTGTTGATAAATTGGACAGGTGGGTTAATGATATACCTTTATCTTCGAAAAAATTCGAATCCAGAATATCCTATAGTGCGTTATTTTATTCCCCCTATAAAAACTGCTTTTTATTGCCTGTTTGGTAATCCAGGCCTTCGTATATACCCTATCGGCTGCCTCACATCTACTTTATTATTTCAACAACTTTTTACAACTAAAAGAATTGTATGCATATGATTTTTACGCTAAGGCATTTATTAATATTATTTATTTTCGGAATGGTGAGTATGAACCTGCGTGGACAGGTGAGTATGACCACTACGGGGAGCCATACCCAGAATTTCAATACCCTTGCTGCAACCGGTACGGGTATCGTATTTACAGATAACAGTACGTTTGCGAACTGGTATTCACAAAGATCAGGCTTAGGAACAACGTATGAGGCTAATACAGGAACCGGCACTGCCGGCGGGCTATACAGTTATGGCGCAGTTGCGGCAGCAGACAGGGCATTGGGTGCCATAGGATCAGGTAATGCGGCGGCTGGCAGTTTTGCGCATGGTGTTTTATTGCGAAATACATCCGGGACCAGTATCACAGATATAAAAGTTAGCTATGCACTTGAACAATGGAGAAACTCAGCGGCAACATCACAGAGTATAACCTTCTACTATAAAAAAAGCACTTCCCCTATATCTGCGCTTAACCCAAATTCAAATAGTACCTGGACCCCTGTGGCTGCATTAACCTTAACCGGCCCTGTAACCGGTGGAACGGCTGGCGCACTTAATGGTGATTTACCCGCTAATAGAGTAACTGCAACCAATATACTGATACCTGGCTTATCGCTGGCAGACAATGAATACATCATGTTGAAATGGGAAGATCCTGATCATAGCGGAACCGATCATGGCCTGGCCATTGATGATGTGACGGTCAACTGGACCGTTACGCCTGTCATTTCAAATAATGCTGATCTATCCACCCTGGTAGTGAATAACAGCTCCTATACCGCTACCGCCACATTAACGCCATCTTTTTCACCTGCCAATACTAATTATTCTACATCGGTTAGCAATCCTACAACCCCTGTTTATCTTTCTTTTACAAGAGGACAAGCTAATTCTTTTGTGGATGCCCGTATAAATGGTGGCGCATATAATAGCCCATTACTGGCATTCCCATTAACTGTTGGCGTCAATACGATTGATGTAAGGGTGACAGCACAAGATGGGATTACCGTTAAAGTATATACCATAAACATAACAAGGGCGGTTGCTGCTACACCCATACTGGCTGTAACGTCTCCACCAGCAGCTTTTGGAAATGTGTGTACCAGTACAACCGGTGGGCCTAATTCATTTACCATCAATGGGACTGACCTGGATGGGACAGCTATTTCAATAGCAGCGCTGCCGGGCTTTTCCTACTCAGAAACCATTGGCGGGGTATATTCGAACACGCTGAGTTTTGTTGGTGGAAATAATTTTACCGGCAAAACTATTTTCGTAAAATTCTCTCCGGTAGCTGTTCAGTCTTATGATGGTAATATTCTATTGAGCGGTGGTGGCGCCTCCGGCTCATCGGCACCAGTAACTGGTAGTGGCATTAATACCGCGCCATCAGTATCTACGGGTAGCAATACCGTTTCCGGGACTTCTGCAAAACTTAACGGATCAATTTCGGCTTCCGGCTGTTCTGCTGTTAGTAGCTATGGTTTTGAGTATAGCATAACTTCGGGGTTCACCAACGGAACCGGAATTCAGGTCACAGCTTCTAACCTTGGTAGCGGCAGTTTCAGCACAACTGTTTCGGGTTTGGTTGCTAACGTAACCTACTATTATAAAGCTTTCGCTGCTAATGGTGCGGCAACTGCGTATGGAACACAACAAAGCTTTACTACCTCTTCCATAGTTCCTGTTGTAATGACCTCAGAGCCATTATTGCGGTTTACGGAGAATTTCAGTGACGTAACAAACTGGTCAAATAATTTCACTTCCGGAGTTGGGGCCAATCATTTTTCTTCGGTAGCAGTAAATGCCGCAGGCAGCATACCAAATGGTGTTAAAATAACCACTGCCACTTCTTCCTTTAGTTCCGGAGTATCCGGCGGGGTACAAAAGGGTACGGGTAATATTCAATTGCTGGCAACGGGTTCAACCGATAACAGTTCTGCCGTAGCTATTGATTTCTATATGGACTTTAGCGGGGTGAATGCGGGTACACTTAGTTTCGACTGGGCATCTGTGAATAATTCCACCGGTAATCGAAATAGTTCTTTACGTGTATATGCCAGCACAGACGGCGCTAGTTTCACAGAACTGGTAGCTGCAGATGTACTTAATTTTACGAATAATGTTCCCACCACGGGTACTGTTAACAATATTGCATTACCGGTGTCCTTTAGTAACAGTCCTACTGCCAGGTTGCGTTTTTATTATCATAATGGAAGTGGCGGAACAACCGGTTCCAGGCCTAAAATCAGCATAGATAATTTGACGGTTACTGCCTTCCCTAATACGCCATGCGTAACACCGGCTGAGCCAACAAACCTGGTGTTCGGGACCATTGCAGAAACTTCTATTCAGGCAGGCTTTACCGCATCGAGCCCGGCAGCCAATGAATACCTGGTGATCATGAGCACCAGCAGCAGCCTCACTTCCAATCCTATAAACGGTCAGGTATATACTATCGGTGATAATGTAGGAGACGGGGATGTGATAGCGAAAGGCAGCGCTGTTAATTTCACTGCTACAGGTTTAACAGGCGCCACTACTTATTATTTCTTTGTATACCCTGTGAACAGTGTTTGTACCGGTGGACCTTTGTATTCTGCTGTCAATATTCTATCCGGTAATACAACCACTGTGGCAGGTTTACCAGCCTGTATAGCGCCTGCTAACCAGGCCACGAATTTTGTTGCGGGTACAACGGGGATCAATTCTATTCAGGCCTCATTCACAGCAGGTAGCGGAAATGAATGGCTTGTACTGCAAAGCACTGATGCTACGCTGGCGGCCACTCCTTTGAACGCCCAGGTGTATAATGCAGGCGATATCATCGGCAATGCCAAAGTGATACAGCGAAGCAGTGCAACATCCTTTACGGCTGCGGCACTGGCTCCGAATACCACTTATTATTATTATGTTATCAGTCTTAATTTACAGGCCTGTGTAAATGGACCCGTGTACAATACTGTATCGCCACTGAGTGGATCGCAGACAACTTTACCGTTACCGGTTTGTGCAACACCAACCACTCAGCCTGCTAATCTTGCCCTGAATGCTTCTAACTCTATCATTGCAGGAACATTTAATGCAGTGGCAGGTAGGGGCTATGACTACCTCGTTATCAGGAGTACATCTTCAACTCTGTCTGCAACACCTGCGGATAATACGGATTACAATACCGGCGCTAACCTGGGCGGAGGAACGGTTGTGGCCAATACGGGTTCTACCAGCTTTACTGCCAATAACCTGGCGGCCTCCACTACGTATTATTTCTTTGTTTTCTCAATGAACAGGAATTGTACCGGTGGCACTAAATATTTAATAACGTCGCCACTTACAGGAAACGCGACGACCACCAATGCACCGGCCAATAATTATTATTTCGGCACCCTTCATTCGCATTCAGATTATTCAGATGGTAATAAGGACAATCCGGGATATACCCCAACCGATAATTATCTTTTTGCAACGGGTTCACGTGGAATGGATTTCCTGGGTATATC
>JBKJPR010000139.1:0-2961 GCA_046594275.1 Sediminibacterium sp. | reverse complement strand
CTTCCGGTTGGGATAGCCATGATGGGCAGGCGCAGACAATAAAAAGAAACTCGCCGGATCGTCTTTCGACTTACTGGTAAAATAAACAGCCTGTGTTCCCTTGCCAAGATATAATGCATCCAGTTTATCCAGATCATAATGCACACCATCCGCTTCAACAGAACCGGCACCACCTACATTGATAATACCGAGTTCCCTTCGCTGCAAAAAATAATCAGCTCTTAATTCCGCTTCATTCTGTAAAGCTATTTTCTGTGTTAAGGGTTTTACACCACCAACTATTACGCGGTCGTAATGCGAATACACCAAATTGAGGGTATCGTCCTTCATCAGTTGCTGCACTAAAAAATTGGAACGCAGTTCTTCGGTGCTCATTCCTTTAACTTCTTTAGGACTGGATTGAAAACGTATTTCCATGAATGATGTTTTTTATTTTGTGTTTAACAAGACAAGAGGTACGACTTCGATATTCATTATTCCCTTACCTCCCCATCCATCCCCCGTCCACCGTTAAGATAGTGCCATTTACATAATTGGCGGCTTCCGATGCGAGAAAAATGACCGGGCCACAGAAATCCTCAGGCTCTCCCCAGCGGCCCGCAGGTATCCTTGAAAGGATGGAGGCGCTTCTTTCCGGATCATTGCGTAATGCCTCCGTATTATCAGTGGCAATATACCCGGGTGCGATACCATTTACATTGATACCCTTCGAGGCCCATTCATTGGCCAGCGCTTTGATCAGGCTGCTAAGAGCGCCTTTACTGGCTGCATAGCCCGGCACATTGATGCCCCCCTGGAAACTTAACAATGAACAGGTGAATATTATTTTACCGGATCCCCTTTCTATCATTTTTTTACCGATCTCTCTTGCGAGGATAAAAGGGGCATCCAGGTTAATGGCCATCACTTTATCCCAATATTCATCCGGGTGTTCTGCTGCCGGTTTACGCATGATGGTTCCGGCATTGTTCACGAGGATATCGATCACCGCGTTCTCTGCATTTAGTTTTTCGATGAAGGCATATAAGGTTTCCCTTCCGGAAAGATCGGCTGCATATGCTTTGAAGGTCCTGCCCAATGCCTGCACTTTTTTTTCAATATCACTGCCCGATAATTCCAGTGATCCTGAAACCCCAATGATGTTGGCACCGGCGCCTGCCAGGCCAATGGCCATCGCTTTGCCGATACCTTTATTACAACCGGTGACCAGTGCGGTTTTCCCGCTAAGGTCGAATAGTGCTGACTGCATCAGAATATAAACTTAGTGCTTAAAAAATTAGATTCATGTTCAGACACGATCCTGTTAATGATCTGTTTGTTGCTTTCAGTCAGTTTAGCCGCTACCAGGGAGCGGATAGAAAAAGAACGCAAAGCATCCACCACAGATAAAGTTCCTTCGGCACTGTCTTTTCTTCCTGTAAAAGGGAACACATCCGGACCACGCTGGCACTGGCAATTGATATTCACCCTGCTAACCTGGTTCACCAATGGATCAATCAGGGAAGCCAGTTCTTTATCATCGTTACTAAAAACACTTACCTGCTGCCCATGTGTTGATTCGATCAGGTACTGAATCGTTTCTTCCAGGTCATCAAAAGGTACTACGGGTATCAATGGCCCGAATTGCTCTTCCCTGTATAATTTCATTTTATTATTAACCGGATACATAACTGCAGGATATACGAATGATTCTACCGTTGTGCCGCCATTCTCGTTCATTACTTTGGCGCCGTTAGCGATCGCATCATCTATGCATTCTTTCAGATATGCGGGTTTATTAGGCTCGGGTAAAGGAGTTAAGGCTACCCCCGCTTCCCATGGCATACCATATTTCAGTTTATTCACTTCCGCAGACAGTTGCTGTACAAATACATCAGCAATACTCCGGTGTACAAAAACTATTTTCAACGCGGTACAACGCTGGCCGTTGAAAGATAAACTTCCTAAAACCGTTTCCTGTACAGCCAGTGTAATATCTGCATGCTGTGTAATAATGGCTGCATTCTTCGCATCCAGGCCCAGGATAGCGCGTAAACGGTTCACTTTGGGATGCAGCTTCTTCAATTCATTTGCCACTTTACTGGAACCGATCAGCGTTAACACATTTATTTTTCCTGATTGCATCAATCCTGGTACAATGGTCTGGCCCCTTCCATAAATTGTATTTACTACACCTTTGGGAAAACACTCTTTAAACGCATTAAGTAAAGGATAATGCAATAAAGTACCATGTTTCGGAGGTTTGAACAACAAAGTATTACCCATAATGATCGCGGGGATCAGCGTGGTAAATGTTTCGTTCAGTGGATAGTTAAAGGGCCCCATACACAATACCACACCTAATGGCGAACGGCGTATCTGCGCCACAATGCCCTGCTCAATCGTAAAGCGTGAAGAATCGCGGTCCTGATCTTTTAATGCATCGATGGTTGCATAAATATATTCAACAGTACGGTCAAATTCTTTTACTGAGTCTGCATGGGATTTGCCTATCTCCCACATGATCAGTTTCACCACAATATCTTTTTGCCCGCGCATCTTCGTGATGAATTTCTCTACACACTGTATACGGTCGGCCACATTCATAGTGGGCCATTGGCCACGGCCATTATCATAAGCAGCCACCGCTGCATCCAATGCTTCGAATGCTTCTTTTTCGGTGCATACGGGGTAGGTGCCGATCAGCTTTCGCTGCAGCCCATTTTCCGTTCTGATACAAACAGGCGAGTATACTTCATGTACAGTTCCCTGCCAGTTCCTCATTTCACCATTACATAAATATTCCCGTTGGTGAAGTTCGGTCTCAAGGGAAAATTGCGCCGGGATATCTTTCTCCGCGACAAATATCTTTTCCAGTTCTTCTGTGAATTGCATGCCTAAATTTAAGTGATTAAATATATTTGATCAGACGGCTAAATCGTTTCGTATGCACAAAGCTTAGTCTTTCCTGCTTAAACTCCT
>JBKJPR010000110.1:0-3717 GCA_046594275.1 Sediminibacterium sp. | reverse complement strand
GACCATGCCATACAAAAATATTTCTATTGCAAAATCAATAGCTAAACTCAACAATATACTGCTGTTAGACCGGAAAGATATTGTGGTGATATATATGTTTGCTTTATTTGCGGGATTAGTTCAGCTATCCTTGCCCCTGGGTATACAATCTATTATCAGTTTTGTAATGGCAGGGGCCATATCTACTTCTATCGCGGTATTGATAGGAATGGTGGTTTTTGGCGTATTCATTAATGGATTATTGCTGGTAAGACAATTACAAATCATTGAAAAAGTAAAGCAAAAACTGTTCGTGCGCTATTCCATGGAATTTGGAGATCGTTTGCCAAAATTAAATATAGAAAAACTGGACAGGGAATATTTGCCAGAAATGGTAAACCACTATTTTGAAACGGTCTCCCTGCAAAAAGGGCTGGATAAATTATTAATAGATCTTCCGGCTGCCACCATACAGGTTTTACTGGGGTTACTATTACTCGCTTTTTATCACCCTGCTTTTATTGCTTTTGGGTTACTGCTGCTTTTTATTGTACTGGCCATTATCCGTTTTACCTCCCCCCATGGGCTGGTGACAGCAATGCTTGCCAGTAACTATAAATATGGGGCGGCGGCCTGGTTGCAGGAAGTAGCGCGAAACGTAAAGTCATTTAAATACACCAAAGGAACCTCTTTGCACATCACGAAAACGGATGAGTTAGTGAGTAGTTATTTAGACTCACGTACGCAACATTTTAAAATATTGCTTACCCAATTTTGGAGCCTTATTTCATTTAAAGTAATCATAACGGCGGCCATGCTTATCCTGGGGTCTTACCTGTTGGTAACCCAGCAAATAAATATTGGGCAGTTTATTGCAGCGGATATTATTATTATAGCCATAATTGGCTCTATAGAAAAATTAATTACTAACCTGGATGCTGTATATGACGCATTGGTATCGGTTGAAAAATTGAGTATTGTTACCGAAGCAGAAATAGAACAAAGCGGCAGTTTAGTGTTGCCCTCAAAAAATGAAGGTATAGCCATACAATTCAGTAATGTCAGTTTTGCTTACGGTAGTGAAACGCCGGTTCTAAGAAATATAAATTTCACGATTGCTACGGGGCAAATTGTACAACTGAAAGGGGTATCTGGTGCAGGGAAATCAACTATTTTGCGTTTACTTACCGGCGCCTTCACTGCTTATAAGGGCATTATTTTACTTGATGGTATACCTGCTTCGAATTATGAAGTACAAAGTTTGCGACACCTGACAGGCATACTGCTCGGGAGTCAGGATATTTTTCATGGAACATTACTGCAAAATATTACCATGGGTAACGAGGGCATCAACATAGAGCAGATAACAAAACTAACAGAAATTACCGGCTTGCATGCATTTGTAGAATCTTGTAAACAGGGTTACGATACTGTTTTGCAGCCTGTTGGGAACAAGCTTTCTAATAATGTCAGGAAAAACATACTGTTGATGCGTGCATTACTTGGTGAGCAGCGGCTATTGTTGTTGGAAGACCCTTTCGCCCACCTGGAGCAGCCCTTTAAAAACAATATCATCCAATATATTAAAGAAAACAAGACAGCTACTGTGCTTATTGCTTCGCAGGATGAACAACTTAGCGGCTATTGCGATAAAGTTTTGATGATAAAAAAAAATGGTGATATGGTTGACTAATCGTAACATAGAATTTTACTACAATGAACAATTATTTAACCAGCGATATCGAGCAAGATTCAGCCAATAGCTCACTTACTTCCTTCAGCAGGGTATATAGGATACATCGCAAAAGTAGTGTGAAGCTTTGGCTTTTTGGGATGCTGATCTTGCTCGTACCTATTATGTTATTACCCTGGACACAAAACATTAGGGCAAAGGGAACAATTACCACGTTGCGCCAGGAGCAAAGACCCCAGGAGTTAAATACCATTATAGCAGGGCGTGTGATTAAGTGGTATGTAAAAGAAGGCGATTTTGTAAAAAAAGGCGATACAATTTTACAATTAGGGGAAGTAAAAGTAGATTATTTTGATCCTCTGTTATTGCCGCGGACACAACAGCAGATAGCCGCCAAACAACAAAGTATTGAAGGGTATATAAATAAAGCTAATACCACTATTACCCAGTCACGGGCATTGGCAAAGGGCAGAGAATTAAAGCTGCAATCAATAGAAAATAAAATAACTCAACAAAAATTAAAAGTACAAACCGATGAGGCGGATTTATTAGCGTTAAACAATGAACTCAATGTATATAAAAGACAAATCGATGGGGCAAAAATAATGCTCGATAGTGGCGCTATATCGCTTAGCGAATTTGAGAAACGAAAAGTAAATTATCAGAACGGATTGGCGAAAGTAAACAGTACAAATAACAGATTATTACAAAACAGTCAGGAACTGATCAATTTACGGATTGAACAAAACGCCGCTGTTCAGGACTATACTGACAAAATCGCCAAAGCTGAAGGTGAAAGATTCTCATCTTTATCCATCGCAGCAAGTACGGAAGCGGAAGTGTCGAAACTCCAAAACCAGTATTCTAATTATGATGCCCGTAATAAACTTTACTACATTACAGCGCCTCAAAGCGGGCAAATAACGAAGGCTAAAAAAGCCGGTATTGGTGAAATGGTGAAAGAGGGCGAAATGATGGTTGAGATCGTACCCGACAACATACAATATGCCGTGGAAATGTTTATTGAACCTATGGATTTACCACTCATATCATTAGGCCAAAAAGTTCGTTTTATTTTTGATGGTTTTCCGGTCATTGTCTTTAGTGGATGGCCAAAGAACAGCTATGGAACATTTGGTGGAAAGGTGGCAGCAGTAGAAAGTTCAGTAAGTTATAATGGTAAGTTTAGGGTACTGGTAATTGAAGACCCGCAAGATAAAAAATGGCCAGAACAATTAAGAATGGGCGGAGGCGCCAATGGCATTGCGCTATTGAAAGATGTTCGCATTTATTATGAATTATGGCGAAATATTAATGGCTTTCCGCCAGAGTACTATATAACAGAACCCAGTAAGGAAAATAGTGGTAAAAAAGAAAAATAGTTTTTAAATATTAATGCCCATATATACATGGTTTCTCAAAAAAATATACTTGTTTTATTAATCTTTCTTTTATGCACGCAACGTACATTGTCTCAAGCCAATAAACAGGTAATATTTACGCCCGAAGACTTTATACAACAAATTAAACTATACCATCCCATCGCCAAACAGGCTACTATCCTGGTAGATAAAGCTACCGCTGAAGTATTGAGTGCAAGGGGTGGCTTTGATCCTTTCATAAACGTAGACGCCAGTAAAAAAACATTTGACGGAAACAACTATTACTATTATACCAACCCGGAATTAAGGATCCCAACGCCAGTTGGAATTGATGTAAAAACCGGGCTTGAGAATAGCGGGGGCAATTTTCTCAATTCCGAAACAACAAAAGGCAATACAAGTTACTTAGGGATAGAAATACCTTTGGTAAAGGGCTTGTGGTTTGATAAGCGAAGGGCGGTGCTGCAACAGGCAAAATTATTCAGAAGCCAAAGTGAACAGGAAAGATTAGTGGTATTAAACGATTTATTGTTTGATGCGTATTCAGATTATTGGCGATGGGCCGGGGCATATCAATTATACAGTATTTATTCTAAGTATGTAGATATAGCCAATATCCGGTTACGTTTGGTGCGTATTGCTTATAGAAACGGTGACCGTGCC